>NZ_VPCG01000054.1:0-13035 GCF_013418355.1 Acinetobacter sp. YH12151
TGTACACAGTGCACTGGGTTATGTATCGCCTTTTGAGTTTGAAGCAATGTACTATGATAAGATTAATCCGTTAGGTCAGGTGGCCTAACTTAAATAAAAAAGTCTCCGACAAACCCGGTACGGTTCAATTTCAGGTCGACCATATTTTTCAATAGCTTCATTTAATGTTTCTATGCAAAATGTAACCTCCATACTAATCGATACTCTATGCGCAAGTACCTTGCGGCTATGCCAATCAATCACAGCACATAAATAAACAAAGCCTTTTGCCATAGGGATATACGTTATATCCGTAGACCACACTTGATTACTGCGCTGAATAGCCAATCCTTTGAGCAGATATGGATATTTGCGGTGAGCTTGATTAGCCTGGCTTAAATTTGGTTTGCAATATAACGCATTAATGCCCATTTTCTTCATTAAAGTACGTGTATGACGTCGTCCTATATGATGTCCTTGACGATTCAACAAATCACGCATCATACGGCTACCTGCAAAAGGGTATTGCATATGTAACTCATCCATACACCGCATCAGCTTCAGATCTGATGCACTCACAGGTTTTGGGCGATAGTAATAACAACCACGGGAGACTTTCAGCAGCTGAGCTTGCTTAGATACTGAAATCTGAAGTGAGTCATCGATTAACTTTTGTGGTTGAAGCGGCCCAGTTTCTTCAACACACCTTCTAAAAAATCAATTTCTAATGCCTGCTCACCGATTTTTGCATGTAGTTTTTTTAGATCAATGGGTGGTTCTGTTGGAGCTTTTGATTGATCGAAAGCTTGCGAGGAAGCTGAAATCAGTTGATTTTTCCAGTCGATAATTTGGTTTTGATGAACATCAAATTCAGCACTCAATTCAGCAAGTGTTTTTTCTGCTTTAATCGCAGCAAGTGCTACCTTAGCTTTAAAATCATTTGAATGATTTCTTCTTGGTCTACGTGCCATAAAATACTCCATATATTGATGTTTATAACATCATTTGGGGAGCAAAATATCACTTATAAGTGTTGTTCAAATTTCCTGATCCACCTCTGATATCTATAATTTTAAATGCTCTAAGGTTGAAATAAAGTCGGTAAATTTCTCACCTTGAATCACGACATGTGCTTTCAGTAAAGCCTCGGCTTCTTGTTCATTGCCTGCAAAAATGGCCTCTAAGATTTCACTATGCTCTGTAAAGGAATGATTCATTCGATGGTTGACGCGGAGTTGTAGGCGACGGTACGGGTGCAAACGTTTGTGTAAAGTGCAGGCTTGTTCAATTAAAAAGGCATTATGACTAGCTTTATAAATGGCAAAGTGAAATAAACGGTTGGCCTCATAATAATTTTCTGAGTCGTTCTGATTTAAATAGTCCTGACATAACTGATGTAAGTGCTTTAATTCTTGCTTCTCTTCAGGTTGAATACGTCGTGCAGCCAGTCGTCCACACATGGCTTCTAATTCAGCCATCACTTCGAACATTTCACAAAGGGTGAGTGAGTTAATGGCTGGAATAATTGCGCCACGACGTGGGCGAATTTCAACCAAACCTTCAGCGGCCAATAGCTTTAATGCCTCACGGATCGGGGTGCGTGAGGCACCGTAGCGTTCACACAGCTCTTGTTCATCCAGCTTAGTCCCAGGCAGGAAAAAACCATAAATAATATCATCCTCTAACTTTTTACTAATTTGAATAGAAAGAGGAAGTTCCGCAATTGAAGTCATACATCACCAAAAAATTGTATACAATATATGTTTATTTGAGTACAAAGCATTGTACACTGGATACAGATAAGCTATAACTATACCAAATTATAAGTCAGATTATTAGAAGTGCTGCATGATCCAGGGAGGATTCAGCAATGATTATTTACGGAACAGCCATACTGGCAGTCTGCCATTTACTTGGTGTTTATCTAGGCAATGCCCTCGGGATTGCACTCGGTGTCCAAGCAAATGTAGGTGGTGTGGCAATCGCCATGATTTTATTAATTCTATCGAAAGAACTATTAGCTAAACGTGGACACTTACCTCAAGTGACTCAATTTGGTGTGCTGTACTGGTCAGGTATGTATATCCCGATTGTAGTTGCAATGTCGGCAGGCCAAAACGTAGTTGCTGCTATGTCAGGCGGGATGTTGGGCCTGATTGTTTCGGTTGCGTCTTTGATTGGCACCGTCTTGGTGATTCGTTGGTTGAATAAATCCAGTGGCGATTATGAAAGCTATGAATGGGCGGTAGAGCCGACTGAAAAAGCCACTTAAGGACAAGAGTGTTGTCATAACACGAAATAACAATCAGCTGTACGGTTGCAAGGAAGAAACGCAATGGAAGAAATAATTACGGTTTTTACCAAAAATGCCCTCGTCGCGGCGCTCGCAGTGACTGGTTTGATGATGTATGTATCGCATCTTTTGTCGAAATATCTCACCAAAGGCAAATTACAAAGCTCAGCCATCGCCATCACCATGGGGTTGGTCTTGGCCTATTTTGCAGGAATTTATACTCAAGGTGAAAAGGGCATTTCAGATATCGCCATTTTCTCAGGTTTTGCTTTACTCGGTGGCGCCATGATTCGTGACTTGGCCATTGCCTCAACGGCGTTTGAAGTTGATGTCAAAGAAGTGAAAAAAGCAGGAAAAGTGGGTTTGATCGCGCTTGGACTGGGCTGTGTAATTCCATTTTTGATTGGTGCACTGGTAGCATGGTTGATGGGCTATAAAGACCCCGTTTCAATGACTACAATTGGTGCAGGTGCAATGACTTATATCGTTGGACCAGTGACAGGTTCAGCCATTGGTGCGAGCTCAGAAGTGATTGCCTTATCAATTGCAATTGGTCTGATTAAAGCAGTATTTTTCATGGTGGGAACCCCTCTGTTTGCGAAATTCATGTATCTGAAAAGTCCACGTTCTGCCATGGTTTTTGGTGGAATGGCAGGATCGACCAGTGGTACAGCAGCAGGCTTGGCAGGAACCGATGTGCGTTTGGTGCCATATGGTGCATTGGTCGCAACTTTTTATACCGGTCTTGGTTGTTTACTTGGTCCGTCAGTTTTTTTTCTTACAATCAATGCCATCTTCGGCTAAGCACAGCATAAAGGTGACTCCATGAACCAAATGGTTAAGACGCGCTTATGGGATAAGCAGCGCACCCGTAGACAAGAAAAACTGAATCTTGCCAAAGAAAAAGGGTTTGTAAAACAAGTTGAGCATGCTCGGGTGATTGAACTTTTGGAAACCGTGATTTCCAGTAGTGATCGCGTTTGCTTAGAAGGTAATAATCAAAAGCAGGCTGATTTCCTGTCAAAGAGTTTAAGTCAATGTAATCCAGAGGTCATTCATGACTTACATATCGTGCAGTCGGTATTGGCTTTACCCAGTCATATTGATGTGTTTGAAAAGGGCATTGCCTCTAAAGTCGATTTTTCCTTCGCAGGTCCTCAAAGTCTGCGTCTAGCACAATTGGTACAGCAGCAAAAAATTAGTATTGGTTCAATCCATACTTATCTAGAGCTGTATGGACGTTACTTTATTGATCTGACACCAAATGTCTGTTTGATTACGGCACATGCGGCCGATCGTGAAGGTAACCTTTATACAGGTGCCAATACTGAAGATACACCTGCAATTATTGAAGCAACTGCATTTAAAAGCGGTATTGTGATTGTACAGGTGAACGAAATTGTAGATAAGTTACCGCGTGTCGATGTACCCGCTGACTGGGTCGATTTTTATATCGAAAGTCCTAAGTACAACTATATAGAACCGTTGTTCACACGCGACCCTGCACAAATTACCGAAGTACAAATCTTAATGGCAATGATGGTCATTAAGGGAATATATGCACCTTATAAAATTCAGCGATTAAATCATGGCATTGGTTTTGACACTGCTGCGATTGAATTACTACTACCTACCTATGCAGCATCCTTAGGATTAAAAGGACAGATCTGTACCAATTGGGCATTAAATCCACATCCGACTTTGATTCCAGCCATTGAAAGTGGATTTGTTGATTCGATTCATAGCTTCGGTTCTGAAGTGGGGATGGAAGACTATATTAAAGAACGTTCAGATGTTTTCTTTACAGGCAGTGATGGCAGCATGCGTTCCAATCGAGCCTTTAGCCAGACTGCAGGTCTATATGCCTGCGACTTATTTATTGGTTCAACTTTACAAATCGATTTACAAGGCAACAGTTCAACCGCAACAGTGGACCGAATTTCTGGTTTTGGCGGTGCACCAAATATGGGTTCTGATCCCCATGGGCGTCGTCATGCCAGTTATGCATATACCAAAGCTGGCCGTGAAGCGGTGGATGGCAAAATGATCAAAGGCCGTAAATTGGTAGTGCAGATGGTCGAAACCTACCGTGAACATATGCATCCTGTATTTGTAGAAGAGTTAGATGCGTGGCAGTTGCAGGAAAAAATGGAGAGCGAACTCCCGCCAATCATGATTTATGGCGAAGACGTAACCCATATTGTGACAGAAGAAGGCATTGCCAACTTACTGTTATGTCGCACACCTGAAGAACGTGAACAAGCGATTCGTGGTGTGGCAGGTTATACACCCGTAGGTATACAGCGTGATGAGGCCAAAGTGAAAGAGTTACGCCAGCGCGGCATTATTCAACATCCAGAAGATTTGGATATCGATCCAACACAGGTCAGTCGTGATTTGTTGGCGGCAAAATCGGTAAAAGATTTAGTTAAATGGTCGGGTGGTTTATATAGTCCCCCGAGTCGCTTTAGAAACTGGTGATCGACATGGAAAAGTTAAAATTTGAATTGCAATCAGCACCGTTAAGTGCTCAACAAGCAGCTGTCATTTGTGGTGTAGTAGGATCTGGAAATTTAGAAGTCTTAGTTTCACAGCATGATCAGGCGGATATTTGTCAGATTGAAGTCACTACATCAGCGGTCGGTTTTCAACATGTTTGGCAGTCAGTATTGAATGAGTTTGCACAACGTCATGCGGTGGCAGGGCTTAAATTTCAGTTAAATGATATGGGGGCGACTCCAGCGGTGGTAAACCTGCGCTTAAGCCAAGCAATATCTATGTTTAAGGGAGTATAGAACATGGATCAAGTAATGCTCAAAAACAGTTTTTATGAAAAAACTGCTCGTGCACGTATTCAAGCGGTCGTCGATGAACACAGTTTTAATGAAATATTAAAGCCTGCTGAAATTGAAGTTAGCCCACATCTCTCTGCTTTGGATATTCCGGGAAGTTTTGATGATGGCGTGATTATTGGTACAGCGCGTTTGAATGGAACACCAGTGCATATTATGGCTCAAGAAGGCCAGTTTATGGGCGGTGCTGTGGGTGAAATCCACGGGGCGAAAATTGTAGGCCTCTTACATAAAGCGATTCAAGATCAAACTCAAGCAGTCGTATTTTTTGTCGATTCAGGTGGTGTACGTCTGCATGAAGCTAATGCAGGTCTTATCGCTATTTCCGAAATTATGCGTGCGATGTTGCAGGTAAGAAATGCAGGTATTCCGATTATTACCGTGATTGGCGGCACCTGTGGCGCTTTCGGTGGTATGGGGATTAGCGCTTGTTTGAGCAGTACTATTATCATGACCGAAGAAGGGCGTTTGGCACTATCTGGCCCAGAAGTGATTGAAACGGTCAAAGGCGTAGAAGAGTTTGACTCGAAAGATCGTGCATTGGTTTGGCGTGTTACAGGCGGTAAACATCGTTATTTACTAAATCATGTACAGGCTTTGGTTGAGGATGATATTGCAGATATTCGTGATGCGATTTTAACGCAACTCGACGCTAAGGTAGCTCCTTTAGACTTAGAACAATTATTGAAGCAACAGCAACAGCTTGAGCACCAGTACCAACGCTGGTTTGGTAAAAATGATGGTTTACAAATCTGGCACGAGATGGGAATTTCACAGCCAGAAAAAATTCCGATGTTGTCTGCCCATGAAGTTGTGTTGTTAAAGCAAGGATGAGCTCATGAATACAGAAGTACTCTTACAACAATTATTTCCGCATCAGTTAGATTACCAGATCGAAGGTTATGTAATTAAAGGTAGTGCGCAGACGGATGCAGGTCCGGTGCGGATTCTCGGCACAGTCAATGCAGCACCCATTAATCAACAGATTGCCATGGAACTGGCAGGTGAAATCTTACAGCTGGTACAGCAGAAGCAACAGACACCTGTGGTGTTTGTTGTGGATACGCAAGGCCAAGACCTTTCTCGTGCAGATGAGTTACTCTGCTTAAACAGAACCTTTGCCCATTTGGCATCCTGTGTAGATTTACTACGTAGAAGTGGGCACGCCAACCTCGCGATTGTTTTTGGCCAAGCCGTAAGTGGTGGATTCCTTTCCTATGGCTTAATGGCGAACGAAGTCTATGCACTGAGTGATTCCCAAGTCAAAGTGATGGACCTAAACGCAATGGCAAGGGTGACAAAAATTCCCGCCGATAAGTTAAAAGAACTTTCACAAAGTTCAGCTATTTTTGCTCCCGGTGCGGAAAACTTTTACAAGATGGGTGCAATCAATGCCATTTGGCCAGATTTGGAGACCGATTGGGTTAGCCAAGTGCTGTTAAATCAACAACAACATATTGAATCTTATCTTGTGGACCAGCGTCGTATAGTTGGGCAACAGCGTCAAGGACGCGTGTTGTGTAATCACATAATCGAGAAAGTCGTTCATAGTTAAGGAAAGCAGATATGGATCGTCATGACTTCGCTTATCTGCGTGATTCAGCCACTTTACAATTTTTGGATGTTTCTTTACCTGAAACAGTGAAACTGAAAGTGTCTCAATTGCTGAGCCAAAATGTTCCAATGACTGTTTGCCGGCAGGAAGGGCTGGATGCGGGACAGGTGAAGTTGGCGATCAACTGTTTGGTGGAAGGTTATAAATATCGTGTGGCCTGTTGGGTCGCAGAATACAATATTGAACAGATCACTCGACCGCTTTCCCTACGGGCCTTGTTAAAAGCTGACTTACAGATCTTCCAGCGTGAGATCCTAAGTGATTTTGCAGACAAGCTAGAACAACGAGGCTGTGAAGTATATGTCTATGGCTCTTATGCCTACCAAGCTCTTACGCGGGAGGCCTATGTCAGACCGGTTTCAGATTTAGATATGCTGTTATATCCACAGCATCAAAATGATGTGCCGGAAATTTTACAGTTAATACAGCAAGTCCAGACACAGAGTTCAGTTCATTTAGACGGCGAGATTCAAATCCATCCAGACTGGCATGTGTCTTTTAATGAGTTAATTACAGTTTTTCCTGCAATGAAACAGCAAGTGATTGTAAAAGGAATTCAGCGTGTGGATATGCTGAGATTAGAACAACTATTTGAAGGGAATCTTGAATATGCACATGCTAGCATCAGGTGAAGTTTTACGTCCGAATATTATCAGTACTGCTGAACGCTTAGACCATCTGGCTTGTATGGCACTATTGGATGAAGCTAGCTTAGAACATAAGCCCGGTTTGGTTTGTCCAAGTTCGCAGGGCAGTCATAGTGATATGGACTTTAGCTTATTCCAATCCAGTGTCGATGCTTTACAAGGCTATTTTCAGGCGCAATGTTTAAATGGCTATCGCAATGTTGAATTAGAAAAGATTCGGCAGTGTGGCATTTTAGCTGAACAAAAAATGATGAGTGCAACAAGACAGATTAATACGCATAAAGGTGCGATTTTTAATTTGGGTTTTGCCAGTGCTGCAGCAGGACAGTGTTTAGCAGCCAACAGTCAGTTAAACGCAGGCTCAATCAGTCAAAAAATTCAAAATACTTGGCGTCATGATCTATTAAATCATTTGCAACGTGACCCGAATAGTCATGGACAAAGTATGCGTCGCCAATATGGCATCACAGGCGCGATTGAAGAAGTAGCTTCAGGTTTCAAAACAGTGATGGAGGTTGCTCTACCAGCATATATCGACATTTATGCCAAAACAGCCAATATCCAACAGGCTTCAATTCAAAGCCTATTCAGCCTTATGGCCTATGTACAAGATACCAATATTGTTTGGCGCGGCGGTTTATCGGCCTTATATCTTGTGCAGGATATAGCAAAACAGTTTTTAGCAAGGGGTGGTGTACTACAACAGCACTGGGTAAAAGATGTGTCTAAAATAGAGAATTATTTTGTTCAACATCGTTTAAGTCCAGGTGGTAGTGCAGATTTATTGGGAGTAACTTTGTTCTTGCTAAAGGTAGAAAATGAATTTCGCAATCATATTTAGTGGTCAAGGACTTCAGAACTTAGAGCATGTGCATGAGCTCCGAAGCATGGCGAAAGAACTGCAAGTAGTAGATGAATTAAAACTGTATTTGCCGAAGCTATTTTGTTCAGATTTGACCGAAGTTGATCTGTATCCGAATGAGTTCGCGCAGCCTTTTATTTTTGCTTTGCAATGGTGTCGTTGGCAAAAGTTAAAACCTGAGATTGAGGACCTTATGAGCTTCTCAGGTTATTCACTCGGAGAGTTAAGTGCACTCATTTGTGCAACGCAGATAAGTTTGGAACAAGGCTTGTATTTAGCCCAGCAGCGTGCCTCGTTGATGTCTTCAGCTGCCCAGGACGCAAGTGGCTTAATGGCTGTCCAGGGAATTAATTTCAATACGCTTCAAGAGTTGTTGACAGAAACGTCAACCGCACTTTCTATTAAACTGAGTGATAGTAGTTTTGTCGTGGGCGGGGCTGATACGAATTTACAGCAGCTGGCTCAGCAACTCGAATTGCGAGGAACACGTTTTGTTAAACGGTTGAATGTTACCATTGCATCGCATACCGTATGGATGGATGCTGCAGTTCAGCCGTATCAGCAGGTTTTACAGCAACAAGACTTTGCTCATTTATGCACGGCCATGATCAGCGGTTCGGGTGGACATAAGTTTTTTAAGACCACAGATGCAGTTAATGCGCTGATTCACCAAATGAATCATGCTATTGACTGGGATGCCTGTTTAACAGTAATACAAGAAAACCAGCCTGATGTAGTATTAGAAATTGGGCCGGGCAGTGCCTTGAGTAAAATGCTATTAGAACGCAATCCAAATTGTCTCGTGCGTGCAGTGGATGATTTTAAAAGTTGGTATGGGTTCCAGGTATGGTTAGACAAACAGTCCAGGATGTAATTTAGAAAATGTGAAGATTAATTATGGATAGGTCTTTGTCTTGCAAATATATTTGAAATATTTATTTGGCCAAATCCTTAATTTAAATTCAAAATTACTTGATAGGGTTTAAATCCTTCGATTACTGCATCCGAAACCAATTGAATAAAAGCTTCGGTCTTCCCATATGCCATCCACTGATCCAAAGCCTCATAGTAAGCCAAGCGATTTTCTACAGTGATAACACAAGGCGGATAGCCAGCTTTTAATAATTCAAGATTCATCAATAGACGTGATGTACACCCATTGCCATCAATGAATGGATGAATGCCAACAAAATCAGCATGTACTTTGGCTGCACGTTCAATTGGATGCAGCTTATGCGCTTCACTATTATACCAGTCTACTAATTGAGTCATCTTGTCATTTAATAATGTGTAATCAGGCGGGGTAGACGTAGCACCTGATATCAGAACGTTTTGCTGACGATAACGTCCAGCATTATCATCAATATTCTTTAAGATAAGCTGATGGATATTACGAATTTGCCACTCAGAAAAAGGCTCCTCTTTCCGAATGATATCTTCAACATAGTAAATTGCATTTCTATGGTTGATCGCTTCGAAGTGTTCTCTTAATGCCTTTCCACCAACAGTAATTCCTTCGAGTACTACTTTTGTTTCTAGCAGGGTGAGGGTATTACCTTCAATTGCATTTGAATGATAGGTCCAACGGACAATAAGATCTTCTTGTAAATTTTTTACAATTGATGGAGAAAGAGGGCGATGTTGATCTAATTTTTTCTTTAAATCATCAATAGTTTCAAACATTACCTTATCCCTGAATTTGTCTTAGTCGATAATACATGAAAAAAGAAATATCAGAAATGTAGTGATATATCATTACATTTTATTGATTATAAAAGTAGTAATTGGAAGGCTTCCAGTATTCTAGACACAAGACAGCCTTATTTCGAAGATACATTCTTGTTCATTTCACCCATACATCTATGGCATGTTGTAGATGACTAGTTTTGACATAAAGCGTTGCACCTGATGGACCTGCCTGAAATTTAGCAGCACTATTGAGGGGAAGACGGACCCACGAACCTGCTGGATATATTTCAGTGCCGCAAAATAATTGACCTTTAATAATGAACAATTCAATCCCTTGTTCTGATTTCTCTACGAAAATTTGATCAGGTTCTAGCTTTTCTAAATAGGTCTGCTCATGTTCAGATTGAAATAGCGGGCATATCATCCGACGTTGGGTAAGCTTCCAATTCGCTAAGTCATTGGTGTTAATCCGGGTTGGTTCTCTCTCATGTTCAGTCATTTGCATCAGTTTCACAAAGATTAAACAACCTGCTTTACTGGAAACCCGATGAGTTGAATGATGGGGGTTACGTAAATACCAGCCTGCCGGATAATCATCTTCAGCATTCTCGGTAAAAATGCCTGACAATATGAGGACTTCTTCACCCAAAGGATGTTGATGTTCAGGAAAGGCAGATTCTGGTGCGTATTTCACAAGACTAGTTGCACGTGCTTTCTCATCGCCAATACGATCAAGCATCATTCTATCGACTTCACCTCCTGGAGATTTTACCCAATGGTAATCCTCTGGCTTGATGATGACGGGTTGTGAGAAGTCGGTATGAATAAACATAATGTTGTCCTGTAATGAAGAAACCTACGTATTTTAACGAGAATGCACAGGTTTATTTTAAAAGAAATAGCGATTAGTGAGCTCACTGTTTCAGAAAAGATAAGCATGTTGATAGCAGATATTACTCACTAAGCTATGAAATATTAATATTTTAGAGTTTAATCAACTGTGCTTTGTTTTTACATCAATGAGGAATGGCATGAAATATCAACCGCCTTATACGATCACCTCTAAAATTATTCACTTGATTGCACAAATTAGTGAATCAATAGGGCGTTTGACTGCATTAACTCAAATCCAAGATAGCCTTAAATTGCGAAAAGCCAATCGTATTCGAACGATTCAAGGGTCTTTAGCGATAGAAGGAAATACCTTGAGTACAGAGCAAATCACAGCGATCCTGAATGGCAAGACCATTATCGCTCCACCTAAAGAAGTTCAAGAGGTACGTAATGCCCTAAAGGCATATGAAGAAATTCAAGATTGGAATCCTGATCAAGAATCGCATTTGCTGAAAGCACATCAAATATTGATGACAGGACTGATTGATGAAATTGGACAGTATCGTCATGGCGGTGTTGGTGTGATGTCAGGGGATCGAGTCGTGCATATGGCTCCGCCTGCAAATCAAGTCCAGCGTTTAATGAGAGAGTTATTACAGTGGTTGGCTGAAGGTAATGAGCACCCATTAATTCAGAGTTCAGTATTTCATTATGAATTTGAGTTTATACATCCATTTGCTGATGGCAATGGGCGGATGGGGCGTTTATGGCAAACTTTAATCTTAAGCCAGTGGAATCCTATTTTTCTCAACATCCCTGTAGAAAGCTTGATTTATCAAAACCAAAAAGCTTATTACGATGCATTGCAAGCGAGCACAGATCGTTCAGATTCTGCACCTTTTATTGAATTTATTTTGCAGATGATTCTAGATGCAATACTTAGTTCTGATGCCAGCGATCAAGATACCGCTCAAGCTAGCGTACAAGTTAGCGATCAAGTTAAACGTCTCATCCAGAATATGGAGCAGAAAGAATATAGCTTAACTGAGCTTATGGCTCTATTGGACTTGTCCCATCGAGCCACATTCCAAAAAAATTATTTAACTCCAGCATTAGAAGCAGGTGTGATTGAACGTACCCTTCCTGATAAGCCTAAGAGTCCTAAGCAAAAGTACAAATTAAAAAATTGAACTGTACTGGAGTTGATGTGATTATTAATATAATAATGAGCTAATTGAAATGTTATAACATTGCATTTATTTCTAGGTGTAATTTGCTGCTATAATGCCGTACGCCACTTCAAATCCGAATTCAGGATTTGAACAATATTTTAAAGTGATTCAATGCACTAAATCTAATTTGGGTCAAAATTGGGTCAATGAATTTTTTTATTCAATAAAAGAGCTTTAAAATGAATGGGTTAGGTTTTGAGTTCAATTGACGCCACCTCCACCAAATTTATAAATTCACATGACGTTATATAATGACTTATGAATTGGAAAGCCCAGATCTATAAAGGATTCAGGGCTTTTTTACGGGTACTTATAACGAATTATAAATATCTACAGCATTGCTTATCATGTATCACACTTTGTGTCATTCAATAATTATTGAAACCGCAGTGATACAAAAATGAAAAGATCCGATATTAAAAAGTGGCCGCTATCAGATACCATATTAGCTAATCTGGAACCTGAATCAAAAGAGTATCGGGAGCTGGACGGCGAAGGCTTATATTCCCGTGTAAAGCCTGATAGTAAAAAAGCGTGGTTATTCAGATACAAGAAGGCAAATGGCAAATGGTCGCGGCTTGGCATCGGTACGTATCCTGAATTGTCGGGAGCTGGCGCACGTAAAAAGGCCAGAGAAATCATTAAGGATATTTCACACGGCGATAATCCAATCATCACCAAGCAAGAACGTAAACGGCAAGAACTAGAACAGCACAATGCCACCTTTGAAGTTCTGGCCCGTGAATGGTTAGACACCAAAGCGAATACTTGGGTGCAGGACACGATGACCAGAAATAAAAGTGCATTGGAAAAACATGTATTTTCTGTTTTTGGCAAACGCTTGTACACCAGCATAAAACCGATTGAATGGATGAATCATTTAAAAGGTATTCAGCAGAAGCAGGATATATAGGACTTACGCACTATTATTTATAGATTCTCTGTGGTAGCAGATGATTTTTATCGAGAATAAAGTCATCAATGAAGTTTTTGATAACTGGTCTAAATAATTTCTTCTGCCAACGATATACA
>NZ_VPCG01000055.1:0-12499 GCF_013418355.1 Acinetobacter sp. YH12151
TCATGAGAAAGCCCATATAAATGGGTAATGTACAAGTTGCTGTAGAAGCATGTTTAATTCGTCTGATCACAGATACTTTATAAAGTATTTTAATACTTTTTTGAATCCGTCAATGCGTAAGTCCTAAGTTATAAACCCTAAATAGAAATGTCCGGTTTTCCATCCGATCAGGAATAACAATATTATTAATAAAAAACAATAAATTAAATAGTTGCTTAGTTTTCATAATGTATATATAGTGTATATACATTTTATTGTTTTAGTGCCTTTGGGAATAAATATCTTATGACTGATCAACCCAAAAAAATAAAGGCCAACAAAAAAGATGGGCAACTCTTAATTCGCATTAACAGCACTCAACGTGATGAGTTCATTCAATTGTGTGAAGCTATGGACACCAGTGCCGCTAGAGAATTAAGAAAATTTATCAGTAGTTTTATGAAAAAAAATCAGTCAGCGGATATTCATACCAAGGAGTGACATCATGTCGAAGCAAGTTAAAATCTTGAAACAGAAGATCAAAGCACGTCTTGAAAAGATTTCAAAACACAAAAACAAGTTAAATAAGCTCAAAAAGCAGCTTAAAAAACAGAAGTAATAGTGAGAATTAGTCTCACTAGAAAGTAAAAAAAAAGCTGAATTTCCTATTAGGAAATTCAGCTTTTTTCATTATTTACTGTCGGGACTATACCAGCTCAGAAATAATATCTGCCAATACTTCGTCTGCTTGCGAAGTACTTTTCACAGAAGAAATTTCCTTTTTAATTTTAGTGAGAGATTTCCCCCGTTTCTTTAAAAGAAAAAACGGTTTTATTTCCTGTGAGGATTAGAGGGGTAAGATTAGAGACTTCGCCTATTTTTAAGAATAGCTCTGCCACTCTGACTTGATGAGCATAAATAGATCGTAACTTTTGGGTAATTTCTAAAGCAGTCCGTTTATTCATAAATATATCCATTAATTTTATTAGATTTTTTGAACATTTTAATTCTTATAAACCCAATCTTAACAGAACCAGTATCGATGAGTAAATGCCTATACAGCATCTTCAATAAATTGGCTGGGCTACAGCAGAATGAAGTCGTTGATAATAAAAGATTAGGTTCAGTTCTGGCGCATATCCAGCAACAGCATGAAGAGTTGGAGAAACAGAATAAACGCTCCCGGGCCAAGAAAAGTATGCCAAGCCGTAAAGCTCAGAAAGCCGATATTGAACAAAGAAAGTTAAATCCTGTGCTTGACTCTTGTAGTTAAAAACAGGACATTTTAAATGGTTTATCGCATAGACATTTTAATTGGTGAATAACAGTAATCATAACTTTTGCCCCATTTGTGATGGATTAATCTATCTCGATTCTACTGAATCGGATCATCGGATTGCCAAAGCCGTAGGTGGGCAAGGTGTTCTAGAGAATGGTCTGCTGGTTCATCCCATCTGTAATAGAATGAAATCAGATCTGAGTCTGGAAGAGATTAGAGCGGATTTGTTTGGTGAATTACTGTATTAATCAACAGAGCGATGAGCTCATTTTTGCAGATGTATCAATGATTAATCACATGATTTAACTTTTGATACATTCAGCCAATGTGGTTATTTTTAATTCAGTCCAGAATCACAACCAGAAACTAGCAGTAGTTTCTGAATGACCGTCAAGGTCCTTAGTTTTGCCCATAGATTCCCTCTGTGGGCTTTTTTTTGATCAAAAATTGTATAGATGCTCTAAAATAAACCTTTTAGCATTTCATAAGCAATTAGGATTAAGGCTGAGACCATCAGCACAACAAAAATGAGTTCCACTCTAGTTAACATATTAATTCCTTTTACTTTTCACTTAATTTATATAGCAGTTAAGTCGCAGCAGCAATGACATAACATGACATAGAAAATAATCAAAAAGACAGAATTTGGATTATCTCATCGATGAAAACCTATCAAATTTCGTCTAAAGAGTAGACCTGGTATCTTGGAGCTTGTCGTGATTAGCGTCTCTAAACTGCTATAACAGCAGTTTAGAATTTTAAATATTTCACATGAACTGGAAACCTTCTTTGTAATTAAATATATTTTCACTTGGTATCTAAATTTTGATAGAATTAATTAAAACTTTAGAGTTTAAGTGGAAACAGTGAGAAAAACTAATATTCGACGTGATAGCTACTTAAAATTTCTGAATACATGGCAAAACCGTGATGTCATTAAAGTGCTTTCGGGTGTACGTCGCTCTGGAAAATCCACCTTGCTGGCGATGTTTCAACAAGACCTAAAAGCACAGGGGGTACAAGCCGAAAACATCATTGTCATCAACTTTGAATTTATGGAATTTGAAGAACTCACCGATTACCGTAAACTACATGATTATGTATTGTCAAAAGTTGATGAAAGCAAGAAAAACTATGTTTTTTTAGATGAAATACAACATGTTACCAATTTTGAAAAAGTAGTCGACTCTTTATATGTTCGGGATTATATCGATTTATATATTACAGGTTCAAATGCATTCTTTCTGAGTGGAGAACTTGCGACTTTACTCACAGGACGCTATATCGAGCAACATGTTTTACCCTTGTCATTCCAAGAGTTTAAACAGTGGCATATTGAAAATAATCCGATCATCCAACAATTATCCAATCGTGATTTGTATGCCATGTACACGCGAAGTAGTTTCCCCTATACGCTTGCCATGACCAGCCAGCAGGAAACCTATGATTACTTGCAAGCAGTCTATGCCAGTGTAATGTTTAAAGATGTTATTCCCCGTTTAAATACTGCCGATATTAACTCTCTCGAGCGTGTCGCAAGATATTTGGCAAGCGTGACAGGCTCACCCATTTCCATCAATAAAATTAAAAATACCTTTGTTTCAAGCGGGGTTAAAATCTCATTTGAAACAGTGAAGCGCTATATTCGGGGCTTACAGGACAGTTTGCTATTTTATAGCGCCGCACAGTTTAAAGTACGTGGGCGTGAGTTATTACAATCCTCTGAAAAATACTATTTAGTTGATGTTGGATTGCGCCGCATTATGTTGCCTGATGCTAATGCTGATCAAGGTCATATCTTAGAAAATGTGATTTATCTTGAGCTTGTCAGACGAGGTTATACGGTCTATGTAGGGCGGATTGATGAATATGAAATTGATTTTGTTGCTGTCGATACTTTACAGAATTTAACTTATTATCAGGTGGCATTAGAAACCCTCAATGAGGAGACACTAAGCCGAGAGTTACGTCCATTACAGAAAATTTCTGATTCATATCCCAAGTATTTACTTACCTTAGACACGATCGGGACTGAAGCCAATTATAATGGTATTGTAAAAATGAACGCTCTTGATTGGTTGCTGTCTGAAAATAAGTAAAGTGGAGTCTACTTAGGTTAGTTAAAACACACTCTGTTTCGGCCATTATTTTTAGCTTGGTATAAACGTTGATCTGCGGTTTCTAAAGCACTCATTAACTGGGACTCTGCATCTATTTTGGCGGCCCCAAAACTTGCAGTCACTCGAATCTGATGAACAAAAAGGTGCCCTTCAATCTTTTTACGTAAGCGTTCCAGCAAAACAAAAGAAGATTCTTGATCTGCACTTTGCAATAATACAATAAATTCTTCTCCGCCAAATCTGCCGGCAATATCACCTTGCCGAATGTTGGATTTTAATAGATTTGCAATTTCCAATAGGATGTTGTCCCCGACCACATGCCCCCAGGTATCATTGATCTCCTTAAAACTATCAAGGTCACACATCACCAGATAGACTTCACCGTGCTGCAATTCATTAAACAAATCTTTGGTTTTTTCTAAAAAACCATTGCGGTTATACAGCTTGGTTAAAGAATCTCTCAACCTTTCTTCGTTAATGATATCAAACCGTTCTTTTACCGCTACCGCTGAAACTATAATTGCAAACCACAGGCTGAGGAACAGATTGACAGCAATCATGGTCATCCACCATGTTGTTGTTGCCAAGGCGACGTTTTGCACATTTTGAAAATATATAATGACAATTGAGGTTCTAAGCACCCCATAAGCAAATAAGAGAAAATAACTCGCACATAAAAGCATTTCTAAGGCGTAGGTTTTTTTAAATAAAACATAGATTTTTGGAAGTGCTAAAGCTTCCAAGCATAAAATCATAATATTAATGGTGACGATGCGGGGCCACAACTGTTCATCGACATGGGTAAAATATAACAGTGACCCCATACCCACTACAATCAAAGTGCTTGCTACAAATATATTTGATTTTGAATTGGCTTTTAACAGCATGCCATGGGCAACGGCCCAAGCACCACCTAAATAAAAAAGTGCCAGCCATGGCGCGGTCAGCCTCAGTTGAGCATTACTCATCAGTGTCTGTGCGGCTAATCCTATGGATGGAAAAATGCAAGCCAAGCCCATCCAGAATAAATATTTAGGCGCTTGAAAGCCTAGATGCGTAGCAATAAAAACAGCACCTATCAGACTTAAACAAATCGGATAAGCTAATAAAAAATATTGGATATCTGGTAGATGTACGTCTTGTATGACCATCCAAAGCTGTGTGATTTTTATTCTAAATTGTTTAGAAAGAATTAGCTAATCATTCTTATTTTTAACTTAAGCTACGAAATACTGTCCGCTAAAAAATCATTGCACCGACAATAAAACACAACACCCCAAAAGCGATCCAAAGCCAGACAGTTGATCTGGATGTCTCCATACTTAGGCGATGCAATCGTGGTGGTTGCTGAGATGTATTCTGTGGGGTATTCGGGCTATTTGTATAGGGGTGATGTTTGGAATAAGAGAGTCCTGTTCCTGGAATGCCCACGCTGGTTCGAGTGCCTTTTTTACCAATATTTAGAGAAGCACCGGGTTTGCCAATGCTCGCACTGCTGATGCCCTTATGCGTCAGATTAATTTTTAATCCGGGTAGCAGTTTAATACTCTTGTGAAATCTAAAGCCCATATTCCCCCCATTTGCAAAACCAGTTCGCTGTGTATTTTAGTTGATATAGCTAAATACTAAATAAATCACCACAGTGATCTTTAAATAATTTATCACTATCTGCAACTCTAAATTTATTTCGAACAGATTTCACTCTAGACCACATTTTTTCGATTGGATTTAAATCAGGACTATATTGGGGTAACCAAACTAAATAATGACCTACTTTTTTCAGGAGTTCTTGTAATTTTTGACCTTTATGAAAAGAAGCATTATCCATAATTAAAACACTTTTTTTCTTTAATTTTGGTAATAAATCGTGTTCAATCCACCCTTCAAACACTTAGGTCGTAATCGTGCATTCAAAAGGACAAAGATGGCGTACAGATCATGAAAGACTACATGGCCTCAGGATCTTTTGCCCGTAGCCGGGAACAGATGGAAGCCTCAGCTTCGATGGTTTTTGTGGGGAATATCAACCAAAGCGTTGAATCTCTGGGCAAAACCAGCCATCTGTTGGCACCTTTCCCTGAAGCCATGATCGATTCAGCATTCTTCGATCGTTTTCATGCTTATATCCCCGGCTGGGAAATTCCGAAGATGCGCCCGGAGTTTTTCACCAACCGTTATGGATTGATCGTTGATTATCTGGCTGAATTCTTCCGGGAAATGCGCAAGCGTAGCTTTGCAGATTCCATTGAGAAGTACTTCAAACTCGGTAACAACCTGAATCAGCGTGATGTGATCGCCGTTCGCAAGACGGTTTCCGGATTGATGAAGCTACTCTACCCACACGGTCAGTTTAATAAAGAAGATGTACGCCAGTGTCTGGAATATGCGTTGCAGGTGCGCCGTCGTATCAAAGAGCCGCTGAAGAAAATTGGTGGCATGGAATTCTATGATGTTCATTTCAGCTATATCGATAATGATACCTTAGAAGAACATTTTGTATCGGTAAAAGAGCAGGGTGGTGGTGGACTGATTCCCGAAGGTCCAGCCAAGCCAGGTTTCTTATATACCATCGGGCTCAGTAATAAAGGCATGCCGAGGTTATACCGCTTAGAACTTCAAGTCACCAAAGGTTCAGGAAAGCTGGCGACATCAGGCTTATGGAATTCAAGTAGTGCCAAGGAGCAGGACAAAATTGCATTTGACTACTTCAAGGCCAATGCATCCCGGATCTCGGGTGGCAGTAAGGTGCTGGAACATGACTTCCACTTACATGTGGTGGAATTACAGAATACCGGCCCGCTCAGCCATCTTGCTCTGCCAAGTTTAGTGGCTTTTGCTTCTGGCCTGTTAGGACGATCGGTACAAAGTCAGATGGTGGTACTGGGTGATATGAGCTTGGGTGGTTCTGTGACACCGGTGGAAAGTATTGCTGAGTGTCTTCAGGTGGCTTTTGATGCGGGTGCCAAGAAGGTTGCTTTGCCAATGAGTAGTGCGGCAGATATCCCAATGATTCCTGTGGAACTGTTTATCAACTTCCAGACCAACTTCTATGCGGATCCTGTGGATGCGGTATTTAAAGCTTTGGGTGTGGATTGAAGGTAGTCGTATTTTAAGATGATGAAATGGCTCTTTATAAATATTTAACAATATCAATAGATTGATGAATAAAATAACTGAGCCATTTTTTTAAATAGGGTGAAATTTTGCTGCCTGGAAAAGCGATGGTATTTGATAGAGATGAGAGCAAGTGAATAAAGTTGTTAAAAAACAAATCGCTTTTTTGATTGTCCTGGTTTGTGGTGTCGGCTTCTATAATTATAAGACGACACAACCACGGCAACAGCCTGATGAATCAATACAGCGAGCTCAACAAAGAGAAGCGGAGTTTATGCAAAGAAGGGCTGAATATATTGCGAAACATGGTGAACCCAGTGCTGTTGCGCAGAAAATGGATGAGGCATTTGCTCACAAGAATGGTACCCAGCTCATTGAACCACCCTCTACAATCCTTAAGGACTGAATAAATTGACGATTCAATTGCTCGATCAAGCAGGGCAGCCAGACATTGGCTCATTTTAGGCGCTTGGAGCGAGGAATCCATCAATCTGCTGTAATTCAAACCGTCCGCTTCGACACTCACAAAAGTGCGTATTCTAAAAGCGGAAATTTTTACTTTGGAGCAACCGGACATTTCTATTTGGGGCTGACACCCGAATTTTGTATATGAGGGTTTATGTTAAATAAACGATATTTATTATTTCTTCAAAAGTAAAAAACTACCTAACAGGCTAATGCTGATCAGTTAAGAATTTCAGAACTAAAATTATGTTCAATAACACATAAAATTAGATCAATTAAAATTCAAAAATAAGGAAATTTAGATTTATTTTTAATCTAAATTTCCTTAACTGACTGGCATTAACCTAACAGGCGGTTTTTTATCACATACTGCTAATTATCAGTATTTAAAGCTATAAAATTTGGCGGTTTATCTATGACTTGCATATGGGAAAAAATCATCATTCCCGAAATTAAAAACATCAATATTGTTATTACAGAACTATATAATCGCATTCATTATTTATCAATCTAACTCAACTCTACATATTACCTTATATTGTTACATTTACAATAAAAATATGATTTTACTGAATTTTTTAATTAATTTAATCTTATTTTATTAGTTTAATAAATATATATATAAGAAAACTTGATTTTTACTATTTTTAGTGTATAGTTAAGTTAACTAGAAAAAAGTCTTGTTCCGGTAAATCTTCTTTAAGTATCGCAGTTTTAGTCATAATCCTTCGTTTTTTCAGATTTTAAGTCGCTTCTTTATTATTTCAAAGCTATTAATCAGTCAATAAAATGATTAAAAATTAGTAGGATATATTATGTCAAACTCAAATGTTGTTAAAGGTACTGTTAAGTGGTTTAACGAAACTAAAGGTTTTGGTTTCATTCAACAAGAATCAGGTCCAGACGTTTTTGCTCATTTCAGCGAAATCGCGAATTCAGGTTTCAAGACCTTATTTGAAGGCCAGCAAGTTGAATTCAGTGTAGCTCAAGGTCAAAAAGGACCGAATGCTGTAAATATTGTTGCTATCTAAGTAATAATAAGCAGTAATAAAAAGCACTCATTAGTGCTTTTTTTATACTTTAAAATGTTTTCAAAATTGAAAAAATTTCTAAAAAATAGGATATAAGTTGTTAAAAATAAATGATTTAATTGCAAAATCTAAAAATGGTACTGAAATTATTGTTTCATTAATTCCTCTACATAAAATGCAAAATACACGTCAAGGTTTAAAACAAATTGAAGTCGGTAAAAGAGTTCTACTGGAATCTGGAATCGAGGTTGATTTAAATTTGGATGGTCGTACATTTTACACTTCTCTAAATCAGCTATTTAAATTAAATGATAAAGTTGTGTATCAATAAAAATAATAAACATCAATGGTTTATGTGGACTTTCCACTGCAATTTTTTTTAAGGGGATATATATGTTTAAACAGACTCTCAGCATCAAAGACCAGTTTGGCGTTAAATACGCTATTCAAGCTACTGTGGATCATGATTTTGCCACCACCCAATCTCATTCGAATATAAAACATATCACCGTCGATGGTGAAGATATTCGACCTAGTTTTGAAATGCTTTTTCAAAGTACTTTAAGTGGAAAAATATTCAAAATCATCTAGAAATATAATTTCTATAAAATCCATAGTCTGGATCAAATATCAGAACCTGCTCGCTATTATGCGGGTTTTTTTATAGCTCATATTTATATTTGTAAGCCTCTGCTTATGCGAAACGAGAGTTCACAGCTCTCGTTTTTTTTGTTCTAAAACTGCTAAAATTCTTATACGCCATTGACGTACTTAAACCTATTTTATTTATTGAAAACAGTATTTTTACCAAGCAAATCAAAGAGCTTGTGAGTGATGAAAGGTATCGTCAGCTCCAGCAAGATCTCTTGGTATAGCCTGATCAGGGCGATTGAATCAAAAAATGGTGGTGGAATTCGTAAAGCACCTTGTGCTCAAGGCAATAATGGTAAAAGTGGCGGTATCCGGGTGATCTATAAAGCGTACAAAATAGCCTAAATTTTATCCACAGCAATTGGGGATAGTTTTCGCCCTGGAAGAGCTGATAACTTTGGGGAAATTCCAAAATTGAGCATTTTTTAATCTATTGGGACTTGCGCACTATTATTTATAGATTCTCTGTGGCAGCAGATGATTTTTATCGACGCAGATTCAAATCCCAAGTGCGACACATTTGTAGTTAGTTGAAAAAGTTAGGTGAACCGTACCGGGTTTGTCGGAGGCGAATTTCGAGTAATTTATGGGACAGTTTTGTCACTGCTTTTAAAATTATAAGCAATCGATTGGTAAGTTCTTTACTGTAGGTATTGAAGGTAATAATTGCAGAATCAGGCATCGGCTCAGGCGTGGATTTAGGAGAAGCTGTAATTTTTCGAAAAAGTTAGAAAACCACTTTAAGGCTTTCGATTTAACCTTCTTCCACATCAATAATGGCTGCATTTAATCCCAGCATACTTTTTGAAACACCACCACTTCAATTCAAACAAATTTTAAGAAAAAATCTAAAAAAATTCTCTTTAGAATCTATAGGAAAAACCTAATAAGAATCAAGAACATATACCAAATGATAAAATTTTAAATATTAATGGAATGACTTTAAATTCACTTTTATAACTAAGCAAAGCCACAATTAATCAGAAATTATGATAAGATCAGCTTTCTTAAAAAATGTATTTTTTATAAAGATGAATTGCTTAGGTAATTTTTACTGTCTTTAGCACATTTTATTATTTTTTCTTTTTTTTAATTCACATCCTATTTTGAACAGATTTTTAATCGCTCAATTTAGGATTGTATTTGCTTATCTTTATAATGCTTATATTTCAAATCCTAAATTGTGACACTCAAAATTGGAGAGGTAATTAAGAACTCAAAACTAATGGAGATAGCAATGGATCGAATTGCAATTATTGGTGCTGGCCCAAGTGGCATGGCCCAATTAAGAGCGTTTCAGTCAGCAAAGGCCAAAGGTCTACAAGTTCCTGAAATTGTATGTTTCGAAAAACAAAATGATTGGGGCGGGCTATGGAACTATACTTGGCGCACTGGTATAGATGAACATGGGGAACCTGTCCACGGCAGTATGTACCGCTATTTATGGTCAAATGGCCCCAAAGAAGCGCTAGAATTTGCCGATTATACTTTTGATGAACATTTCAAAAAACCAATCGCTTCATATCCACCACGTGCAGTACTGTGGGATTACATCAAAGGCCGTGCAGAAAAAGCACAGGTCAAAGATTTAGTTCGTTTCAATAGTGCCGTTCAGCATATTGCCTATGATGAAACAACGCAAAAATTCACGGTAGATGTCGAAGATTATGCACAACAACAGCATTATTCAGAACAATTTGATTATGTTGTCGTTGCATCTGGACACTTCTCTACCCCACGCGTTCCTGTTTATGAAGGCTTTGATCAATTCCATGGTCGCATTTTACACGCACACGACTTCCGTGATGCGCTGGAATTTAAAGGCAAGTCTGTGTTATTGGTTGGCAGCAGCTACTCTGCCGAAGACATTGGTTCGCAATGTTATAAATACGGTGCTAAGCAAATTTACAGTTGCTATCGTAGTAAAGCCATGGGCTTTAAATGGCCTAAAAACTGGTCTGAAAAGCCACAATTACTGCGTGTAGATGAAAATACTGCTTATTTTAGTGATGGAACATCTGCCAAAATTGATGCCATTATTTTATGCACAGGCTATTTGCACCACTTCCCATTTATTGAAGATAACCTACGCCTCAGAACACATAACTGCCTTTATCCGCAGGGTTTATATCAGGGTGTGGTGTGGGAAAAGAATCCTCGCTTGTTCTACTTGGGCATGCAAGATCAATGGTACACCTTCAATATGTTCGATGCGCAAGCATGGTTTGTCCGTGATGTGATTTTGGGCAAAATTGCTTTACCAAGCACGGCAGAAATGCAGAGCCATACGCAGACCTTACATCAAAAAGAGCAGCGCCTATTGAACGATGAACAATCTGCCCGCTTCCAAGGTGACTACATCAAACGCCTGATTGCGCAGACGGACTATCCATCATTCAATATTGATGCAGTGCATGATATTTTCATGCAATGGAAAAAGCATAAAAAAGAAAACATTATGGGCTTTAGAGATAAAGTCTATCGCTCAGTAATGACTGGAAAAATGGCTAAGCCACATCACACGCCATGGTTATATGCGCTAGATGATTCTTTAGAAAACTATTTGGAAGATGAAGCACAACGTGAAGCGATGTAAGGCTTAATCACAAAAAGCCACACAATACGCAGCAAAATAGCCAACAAGCCCCATAAGTTATGGTCATGGGGTTTGTTGTTTGGACTGCCACCACTCTCCGAGACAAATAAGGCCGTACAGCCTTTACGACGTAACAACCCTGATGAACATGAACCTCTCGAAGCAAAGAAAGAAATCCTTTGCCTTAAAGCACCGAACGTTTCAATTGCTTCGGTCGCTTTGCAACATGGATTGAATACAAATCTTGTATCCAAATGGATTCGCTTAATTGATGGTAAGCCAGGGAATGATCGCTCACCACTACCGAATAAACCTGCATTTATTGCCTTATCTTGCTCTGCACCATTAGATCCTACTCCTACTGACATGTTAACGGTTCAAATTACTTTACCCCACTCAAAAGCAGAAATTGGCTTGAAATGGCAAGTATCAGAAATATCTGCTTTAGCAGAATTACTCAAGGCACTTGCAACATGATCCATATCGATGAAATCTGGCTCTCTACCCAGCCGATGGACATGCGTGCGGGTATGGATACTGCCATGGCTCAGGTGCTGAGAGCCTTTGGCTCGATCAAACTGCATTGCGCCTACCTGTTCTGTAATAAGCGTGGCCATCGCATGAAAGTGCTGGTGCATGATGGATTGGGCATCTGGCTGTGTGCCCGGCGGCTGGAACAGGGTAAATTTCACTGGGCTCAGATTCACCAGGGTGAAACCGTAGCCCTCAGCCCAGAGCAGTTGCAGGCACTGATCCAGGGTTTACCCTGGCAGAGAATTGGACGACAGCAGGTGGTGACGATGCTCTAAACCAGGCTCGTACATTCTGCTATTCTCCAAACGTTCTATTTCATTCTCTTCATGACCTCAGGCATACTGCGGTCATGAAAACGCTGCCTGATTTAAACCAACTGACCCATGAGCAACTGCTGGAATTTACCCGGCAATTGGCGATGCAGCATCAGTCTTTGGCACAATCAAATCAGCAATTAGATGCCAAAGTTCAACATCTGGAAGTCACCAATCAACAATTAGATGGCAAAGTTCAACATCTGGAAGCATGCAACCAACATCTCTCTATTCTCACTCAAAAATACGAGCATGAACTGGCCCTGTTTAAAAAGCATAAATTCGGCAGGGCTTTGTTGCACAAAGATTTGAAATGCAAAGCGCCCCTAATTGAGCCAAATTTAAGGCGTAACTTGGGTAAGTGGTCGACCTAATTCCGTAAATCTGTTGAGGACTGCTACACGTGCATGAATTTC
>NZ_VPCG01000056.1:0-12230 GCF_013418355.1 Acinetobacter sp. YH12151
CTTCATGTACCACCATCATTTTAAAGGCGAAGCTATAATCACGTTGTGTGCGCTTAACTCGTTGTTCTCGTGCATGTTCCATAAAATAAGTCTCTTAAGGTGTAAACTTATTTCAGGACGGGACAAAATTTACTCATAAAAAAGCCCTGAGTCTAACAGGGCTTTTTTTTGTGAAGATTCTTTTAAAAATCGTCATCACTGGATGGATCACGATGCAAGGCATCATGAATCGCTTCGATCAGCTGCTGGGCAATTTCCTGCTTGGAGGCTTTTTCCAGATCACGCTTATCCATCTGATACTGTTCGGCAAAAAATACGGTCATGGCATTTTCATCCGATGCAAAACCGATATCGGCACGTGAGACATCATTGCAGGCAATCATATCCAGTTTTTTCGCGACCAGTTTGCCCGCGGCATATTCTTCAATATTGCGGGTTTCCGCCGCAAAACCGACCATAAACGGACGTTTCTCTTGCTGGGCGATGGTCGCAACAATATCCGGATTTTTCACAAGCGCCACATTCAGCTCATCGCCAGATTTTTTAATTTTGTGTTCTGCAACTTCCGCCACGCGGTAATCCGCCACCGCAGCAGTTGCAATAAAAATATCACAGCCATCTTCCAGCATCTGCATGCTTTCATTGAGCATTTTTACGGCAGAACTGACATTTTTGCGTTTGACGCCATTTGGTGTATCCAGAGTCACTGGCCCTGCAATCAGGGTCACATCTGCCCCAGCGGCATAACAGGCAGCTGCCAGAGCAAAGCCCATTTTACCGGTACTGTGATTGGAAATATAACGTACCGGATCAATCGCTTCACGGGTTGGACCTGCGGTGATGGTGACACGTTTACCCGCAAGCTGACCAAATTTTTCTGCGATCGCACGCTGTGCTTGATGGAAATATTCTGTGACTTGTCGTGCCAGATCTTCCGGCTCAGGCATACGGCCTAAACCCACATCGCCACAGGCTTGAGATCCGGCATCCGGCATGATCACATGCACACCATCTTCAATTAAAGTGGCCAAGTTGCGTTGTGTTGGCTTAGCTGCCCACATTTGCTGGTTCATGGCAGGCGCTACCCAGACCGGTGCCTTGGTCGCCAGATATAAAGTACTGAGCAAATCATCTGCCAGACCTGCTGCAAACTTTGCCAAGGTGTCACAACTTGCAGGTGCAACCAGTAACAGATCCGCCCAACGTGCCAGCTCGATATGCCCCATACCTGCTTCCGCTTCAGGATCCAGTAATGCCGTATGGACCGGATTGCCTGATAAGGCTTGAAACGTTAAAGGTGTAATAAAAGCCTGTGCCCCTTGGGTCATCACCACCCGCACATTAAATCCGGCATCTTTCAGACGACGAACCAGAATCGCACTTTTATAGGCAGCAATGCCGCCAGTCACAGCTAAAATGATATTTTTATGAGGAATTACACTTACGTCGAAGCTCACAAACAGGCTACCTTTCTGTTGCAGTGGGGCTCACAATAGCATTAAATAACCGCATTCCCAAGAGATCGGTTTGCGGGAAAACTGATAATTCATAATAAATAAGTCTAATAACTATGCAATTTTCTATTAAAAACTGGCCGGAACAAGAACGGCCGCGAGAACGCTTAATTCAATATGGCGCAGAAAGTCTGTCCGATGCCGAGCTACTGGCCATCTTTCTTCGTTCGGGCTCCCAGCAACATTCCGCAGTCGAACTTGCCCGACTCTTGATTCAGCATTTCGGTCATCTCACTGCCTTACTGGATGCACCTTTACAGGAAGTCAGCCAGTTTCATGGCATGGGCATCAGTAAATATACCCAACTCATGGCCGTCAAGGAACTCGGACGGCGTTATATTTCCGAACATCTGAAACAGGATGCACTGGAGCTCAATAATTCCAAACGGTTACGGGATTATTTACGTTTTGAACTGCTCGGTGAAACTCAGGAAGTGCTTGCAGTGCTGTGTCTGGATGCCAGTTTAAGAAAAATCAGCTTTAAAAAACTGTTTTATGGCTCTGTGAATGCATGTGATATTTCGATTAATCAATTACTGCGCTATGCAATTACCCAACAGGCAACCTCAATTGTAATTGCGCATAATCATCCACTCGGCCGGGCCTATCCCTCTCCAGCAGATCGGCATCTGACTCGCCAGATTCAGCAAGCCTGTCAACTGGTCGATATTTATTTAATCGACCACTGTATCATTGACCTAGAGGGCAGTTTTTCTTTTGCCGAGCAGCAACTCATTCAACCCGAAATACACAGGTGATTAGCACTTGACAAAGCTGGCACAAGTCAAGAAGATCATGAAAAAACTGTGATGATTCCAATAAATGATTGTACGTGACCAGCCAAGTCTTTTTAAATTGCTGTTTTCCTGGCGAGGTACAATTTTGCCGAAAGTTTTGCCACCTTTAGGCGTAGTGATGTTGATCTCGGCCATTATCGGTGGCTTGTCACATATTGGCTCTTTTCATTTTCCAGAATTACCCCTGGTCGGCTTTACCCTGATTGGAGTGGTACTGTCGATCTTTCTCGGATTTAAGAATTCGGCCTGTTATGACCGCTGGTGGGAAGCCCGCAAACTCTGGGGTATTCTGATTGCCAATTCACGACATTTTGACCGGGATTGCCGGATGCTGTCTCAAGGTCGCCGTGAACGTGTAATTCAGCACGTGATTGTCTTTGCCAATGTTCTCCGTGACCGGCTACGCCATCAGACAGCCAATCCGACCGAACTGGTTGAAACCAGCGGCATGAGCCAGCAAGCTGTGACCCAGCTCTATCAACAGGCCAACGCGCCGCAATATACCTTAAGCCTGATTCAATGGGAGTTAATGCAGGCGCTCAAAGAAGGTGAAATCTCAGACATCATCTATATGCAGATGAATAATCACGTGGCGGAGTTGAGTATTGTCCAGACTGGTTGTGACCGGATTGCGACGACGCCTTTACCTTTTGCCTATTCAGTCTTGCTGAATCGTACCGTCTATTTTTTCTGTTTTATTTTGCCCTTTAGCCTGGGTTCAACATTAGGTTTATTTACGCCTTTACTGGTCGGTATTTTAGCTTATACCTTTTTAGGACTAGATGCCTTAAGCTCAGAAATTGAAGAACCTTTTGGCACGCAAAGTAATGATTTGCCACTCGATTCGATGGTACGTACCATTGAAATTGAACTCTTAGGCACATTAGGCAAACCAACCCCACCACCGATTCAGGCCAAAGATCATAACCTACTGTAATTTATTTTTCTCTTGCCCTTTTCTATCAGCAAAGGGCACTTCTGCTTTGCAAGAACAAAGTTCGAGTAAAGCACTCAATCAACAAAACTCTCCCAAATCCCGACTTGTCCCGGTTTTAGGCTCGGCACATTCCCGAGTCTGATCCATGGCATATGGTCGCCATGAAAGTCACTGCCAATCGAAACTTTCAGACGATGCTCCGCAATCATCCGATCGACCATCTGGCGAGTAGAACTTGGATCTACCGCTGGCGGCAGTTCAACGGCGTCGCCACCAAACTTGGCAAAGATCTCGATCAGGTAACGAATGTTGGTCGCAGATAGGTCATATTTGGTCGGATGTGCCAGCACCGCAAAACCGCCACTTTCATGAATCACCTGAACCGTGTCTTCAAGACTCAAGCCATCAAATTTGACATAGGCTTTCTTGCCTTCCTTGATGTACTTATCAAAAGCCTGTTGCGGGCGAGTCACAATACCTTTTTCTACTAAGGTTTTGGCAATATGCGTCCGTGTTACCCGATCAGGGATATTATCGACTTTGACCAGTACATCGGCATAAATATCCTGACCAATTAAAGGAATCAGTAAGTCACAGATCTGTTTCGAGCGTTCCGCCCGGATTTTCTTCTGCTGATTGAGGGCTTTTTGTAAAGGCTCAGGATTTTGCATATTCAGTGCAACAATATGCACGCCATAATTTTTCTTGGTGGCTGGACGTGACCACTGGCTGGAGATTTCCACCCCAGAAATGATCTTAATCTCATGATTTTTAGCGGCTTCTTGTGCCAGTTCCAGGCCATCCATAGTGTCGTGATCTGTCAATGCCAAAGTATGCACCGATTTCTCTACGGCAGCCTCGACCAATTGCTGTGGAGTTAAAGTTCCATCAGAAATATTGCTATGTGTATGTAAATCTACGCCGTGCATCTCTATACTATGACATTTATTTAATCAGATTTAGATACTCTAACATGAAAGCACTTTTAGACTTTGTGCCACTCATTATTTTCTTTTATTTATATAAAACTGTAGATCCAAAAGACACTGACCATCAACTTTTGCAATTGATCGGTTCTGCGGGGGGTGTCGACAATAATAATATTCTTGTGGCAACCACTGGTCTGATTATTGCTATGCTGGTGGTCTATGGTGCGTTATTTGTCATGCAAAAATTCCGCCTGGATAAGCAGCAATGGATTGTGCTGTTTATGACCGTGATTTTTGGTGGGATCACTCTGATGCTGAGCGATGATTTTTATATCCGTTTAAAGGCGGTATTGCTGAATCTGGTCTTTGCCGGCGTATTCCTGCTGTCGCCTTGGTTTAGTAAAGATAAAAAGCCACTGATTCAGCGTCTGTTTGGTCCGGTTTTCAACTTAAGTGAAAAAGGCTGGATCAAACTGAACTATGCCTGGGTCGCCATGTTTGCACTGATGTCATTTTTACATACCTTCTTTGCCTACTTGTGGCTGGATGGAAAATATTGGGGCGAATTCACGGCATTCGGTGACATGATCGTGATGTTTTCCTTTATCATTATCCAGTTTATTGTATTGCGTAAATACTTTAAGACTGCTGAATAAATCCAACTACAAACAATTGAGAATCATCATGCCATTATTTGTCGTTAGCTGTACCGATCAGGAAGGTACAGTGGAGAAACGTCTTGCCATTCGTCCACAACATCTTGCCCGCTTGCAAAAGCTGAATGATGAAGGCCGTCTGATTGTTGCAGGCGCGATGCCGAAAGATCCGAGTAATCCACAAGCCGGCTTTTATGGTAGTACCATCATTGTCGATTTTGACAGCCGTGAAGACCTGGATACCTGGCTAGAGGATGAACCCTTCCTGAAAGAAGGTGTATATGCACAGATTGATGTGAAACCGTTTAACAAAGCATTCCCTCAAGGATAAGGTTTATGCGTGTTGTTCTTGCCAGTGTTATTGGCCTCTGTTGTACCTTTCATTCTGTATGGGCAGTAGAAGTTGCCACAGTTCAGACAACACCAAACAGTGTCGCCGCTGCTGCTGTACAAGCTGCGGTCGCAACCCCCACTGCTACGCCAAAACCTGCAATTATCCCTGTGGTTGCAACAGCATCTCAAGCCCTTCCGGCAACTGGAAATAAGCCACTGACTGCTGAAGAACTTGCCAGAAATAAAGCTCAGCAAGACGCCAAAGTAAAAGCTTTGGTGAAGGATCAGGCGACGCGTCTGCAACAGCTGGAAAAAGCCAATCTGGAAGCGTTAGCACAAAATCAGGAACTACAGCTCAGAAATGACAATCTTGGCGTGCAAGTACAGGTTTTACAAAGCGAACGCAGTGCGCAGATGTTCCTGTATGGTGCTGCCACTTTGGCCGTGGGCGTTTTGCTGGGCTTTCTGATTGCCAGTTACGTTTATACCAAGCGTCGCCGTCAATGGTAATCTATTCCCCTTTCGGACTTATTTAAGGTTGTAGTCGTTTTGTCGCATGCAATTCAAACCGCCGATCTCGATTGGCAATTGGTGGATGGCATTGAAGTGCCTGTCTCTAAACAGTTTGGCGATGTTTATTTTTCTAAAGACAATGGTTTGCTGGAAACCCGCCATGTTTTTTTAAATGGCAATGACCTGCCGACCCGCCTGACTGACTTAAAACCGTTTGAATATTTTTGTGTGGGCGAAACCGGCTTTGGCACAGGCCTGAATATTCTGGCGTTATGGCAGCTCTGGCAACAGACCCGTCCGGACAATCACAGTCATTTGCATGCGATTTCAGTGGAGAAATTTCCGCTCTCTAAACCCGATCTGATTCGCGCTTTAAATGTCTGGCCTGAACTCAAGCCATTGGCAGATCAACTGATTTCCCAATATCCGATGCCAATTGCAGGCTGCCACCGTTTAAGCTTCCCTGAACAACGTTTCTCAATCGACTTGTGGCTTGGAGATGCCCATGATGTATTTCCCATCATGGAAAAAACCGCACCTGTGAATGCATGGTTTCTGGATGGTTTTGCGCCGTCTTGTAATCCAGACATGTGGGAAGAAAATGTTTTAAATAATATTGTGCGTTTATCCGAGATTGGCACCACTTTCGCTTCTTTTAGTGTCGCAGGTGTCCTGAAACGTGGCCTAAATAACCATGGGATTTCCATTTCACGTCCAAGAGGTTTTGGACATAAACGTGAAATGCTCAAAGCCATCTGGAAGCTATCTGAACCAGCCAATTCGGGTGCAGATCAGGATATTACTCAAAAAAAAACAGCATTAAATCCTGAGCTTGAATTTAACGTACGCCAGATTGCGGTTATTGGTGCCGGAATCGCAGGTTTAAGTGCTGCCTGGGCCTTTGCGCAGCGTGGCCACCAAGTCACGATTTACGATCAATCAGCGCCACTTGCTGGTGGTTCTGGTAACCCGCTTGCGCTCCTGAACCCAAAACTCTGCCCGATTGAGCAGAGTGCAGAACATTTAATGACCTTGGCTTGGCAACATGCCCTGACTCATTATGCAAAATTCAAAGCCTTTCGACCGATTCAGGTCAGTCAATTGGCACTCAAACATCCTGAAACTCTTTTAAGTCTGGCAAATGAATATCCAGCACATATTCTTTCAGTGCAAACGGCGGATGAGCAGAAACTGCATACTGAATATTCAAGTTTAAAACTTTTAGCAGCAGGAACTATTTCTCCGCATCAATTGCGTGATGAAATTTTACAGCATCCGAATATTAAATATATCCAAGCAAAAATCACCAAAATTGAGCAGCTATCTCAACCCAAACTTTTTGAAAATGAAAATTGTTTGGGTCAGTTTGATCATGTGCTGGTTTGTAGCGCGCGCGAGACAGCACAATTCTTTGAGCATTATCCGGCACTCAAGCCAATTCGTGGACAAGTGAGCTGGCTAAACAATAGCGCTCAGCCTTTAAGCAAAGATACTGCTTATAACTACGGTGGGTATTGTATGCAACTGGATGATACACATTTAATTCTCGGTGCATCTTTCCATCCCGGCCGGGAGGATACAGAGGTGCTCCCAGAAGATCATGCACATAATCATGAGCTGCTCCAGAGCGTCTTTCCAGATTATGCCGCGTCATTAGCACCGATGGACACCTGGCAAGGCCGTGCAGCGCTACGTGCCCAAAGTCAGGATTACTTTCCTTTACTCGGTAAAATGCAGCCTGAACAGGAAATTTATAGTTTTGCCGGTCTAGGCTCCAAAGGCTTTTTATTTGCACCCCTTTGTAGTGAAATTCTGGCCGCCCAGATTCTGGGTGAAGCCTGTCCTGTTCCGGCAAGTCTGGTTAAAAAACTCAGCGTGAGCCGCTTTCAAAAGAAAGTAAAAACCAAGAAGCCTTATTTTAAGCCACAAATTTAATTACCCTTTTGCATGAATCCCTCTAAGTCCCCCTTTTTTAAAGGGGGACTTTTTTATACTTTTATGAATAAATAGAATGCCTGTAGCTCCTCCCTTTAGAAAAGGGAGGTTGGGAGGGATTAAATTTCAGCCAATAAAAAAGCGCCTTGCGGCGCTTTTTTTTAACAGAATGCTTATGCACCCTGTTCAAGCGGTAAGCCTGCATCACGGGCGGCACGAGTACCCCCCATCAGAATGACATATTCACGTGAACTGTCAAAACCCTCTAGTTTTTCAGCAGCACGTGGAGCTTTACTACCCCCACCACACAAGATGTAAATGGGTTGATCCGCTGACACCTGAGTTAGGCTCTCTGCTGAAAGATCGTTAATGGGCTGATTCACCGCCCCTTTCACGTGTGCTTCAGCAAAAGCACTTGTATCGCGTACATCCCAGATAATTGCATTTTCTGGGAACTCAAATGTTGTAATTTCTTGTTTACGGATCATTGCGCACTCCTTTGATGTAAACAACACTTGGCAAATGAAGAAAACATCCCTAGCATCTCAGATATTCTTTCCATTTGTAAAGGTCTAAACCATGCCTTCTTTCGATATTGTTTCTGAATTAGAAATTTTTGAAGTAAATCATGCAGTTCAAAACACGCAAAAAGAAATTGCGACCCGCTTTGACTTCCGCGGTCAGGACGTTTCTATTGAACTGAATGAAAAAAACAAGGAAATCAAGATTTCGACTGAAAGTGATTTCCAGTGTGAACAAGTGTATAGCATGCTCGAAAGTCATTTCTTTAAACGCAAAGTTGATATTCAGGCACTCGATCCACAGAAAATGACCGCTTCTGGTAAAAACGTGATTCAGGTGATCAAGCTCAAAGACGGTCTTGACTCTGATACCGCAAAAAAAATCAATAAAGCCATTAAAGAAAGCGGCATTAAAGCGCAATCTTCTATTCAGGGTGACAAGATTCGTGTAACGGACAAGAAGCGCGACACTTTGCAACAAGTGATGACCTTCTTAAAAGAACAGCAATTTGGTCTGCCTTTACAGTTCAATAACTTTAAAGATTAAGACCGCACAGTGTCTTAAAGAAGGAATTATGACGCATCGCAATCGACTGACCAAACTGGTAAAAGCTACTTCCAGACTACCTCAAGCTATTCGTAGTACTTTATTGAGTAAAACCTTTGGTCGGATTATTCCCATGGTAGGTTCTGCCAAGATTCGCTATGTAGAACTCAGTGGGGAAAAAGTGGTGGTCACAATCGCCAACCATAAAGCCATGCAAAACCATATTGGTCAGGTACATGCCTGCGCCATGGCCTTAGTGGCAGAAACTGCGACCGGCTTTGTGACAGCAATGAATGTGCCGGATACCGCGATTGTATTAATCAAAAGTTTGAAGATTGATTTTAAACGTCCGACCAAAGGCGCCATGACTGCAGTCGCTACCTTGACGCCGGAGCAACAAGCACTCATGCAAAGCTCCGATAAAGGCGAAACATTGGTTCAGGTCACGGTCACGGATGAATCCGGTGAAACGCCGATTCAATGTGAAATGCTCTGGGCCTGGATTGCCAAAGATCAGCTCAAGCAATCATAATTCTTTCTACGCAAGAAAAATCCCAGAGATGATCTCTGGGATTTTTTTTATATCTCATTCAATCATTGGGCTGCTTGAGACTCTAAAAACTTCTGTTTGGCTTCCTCTGGAATCAGACGCTTATTGCCTTTTACATCGACCGCGACAAAAGTAAATACTCCTTCTGTGACACGAATCGGCGCACGTGAATCATCATGACTGTCCCAGACTTCAATTTCCATCTGAATAGAGGTCTTGCCAACTTTTAAAATCTGGGTATAACAGCTAATGACATCCCCGACTTTCACTGGAACCAGAAAGGTCATCTGGTTAATCGAAATCGTGGCACAACGTCCCTTTGAAAATCGTTCTGCGTGAATCGCGCCTGCCAAGTCCATTTGTGAAACGATCCAGCCACCAAACACATCACCACTCCAGTTGGTATCTGCAGGCATTGCGATCGTTTGTAGGGAAAGAATCCCCTCTGGTTTTACTTGAGAATCTGACACATTCACTCCAGGCATTTGAATTAGGGTTGGGTATTTAACTGCTGATCAAGCCATTTTTGTAGTTCGCTTGATCGTAATGCACCGCTTATTCTAGCAATTTCGTTGCTTTTATTCATCAACACCAGCGTCGGAATACTGCGAACATTAAATGCTGAACTTAAGCGCGGATTCGCTTCGGTATCAATTTTTGCAAAAACCACGTTTGGATATTGCTGCGCGACAGTCGCAAAATGCGGTGCCATCATTTTACAGGGGCCACACCATCCTGCCCAGAGATCAATCAGGATTGGTAAATCACTATGGGTGACAAACTGGCTGAAATTCTGCTCATTTAATTCAATTGGCGCCAATGGAATCAGGGCCTGATGACATTGACCACAGGCAGGGTTGGCGGTGAGTTTATCTTCAGGAACACGATTTTTGGCCTGACATTCTGGGCATACAATAATCATCTAGCGTACTCCAATATGTTGATGTAGGAATTCTAATTGGGTTGAAACGGCTTTTTCAAACCATTCACCATGATAAATATCAAAATGCCGGATATTCCACTCCTGATATTGTACAAACGGTGCAAGATTGGTCACGGTTTCGCGACTGGATTCAATCGGAATTAAACTATCCAGTTTTGCTGCAATAAACAGCACAGGAATGGTGATTTTTCTAACTTGCTGAATCGGGCGATAACGCATTAAATTAAAAAAGACCCGCGCAGGAATTTGACCACTCCAATAATAATCCGGATTCACAATCGACAGATAACCCTTGTAGCTGTCCTGTGTCGGCATAAAACACAGCTCGTAAGGATCGACCACCGGCAAGGTTTTGGGCTGCATACCGACCTTGCTTCCCATATAGTCCTGACTAGAAACCTTAAGTGCCTTGGGGAGTTGCTGCAAAGGATAAAGCCTGGCACTTTCAGCCCCATCGACAAAAGGGACCTGTACCATTGCGGCCTGAATATTTTTCAGTTCTGCTGCCAGGGTGAGTACATGCCCTCCGCTTAAGGCAGTTCCCCAGAGCACGATCCGTTGACTGTCAATCGACTTACGTGCCTGAATATGCTTGATCATGGTTCGCCAGTCATCCAGCTGGGCAGAAATCGAGACCAGCTCACGCGGTCGCCCGGTACTGCCGCCCCAATAGCGATAATCGAATAACACCACCGCATAGCCGGCACTGGCAAAATGCTGGGCATAGTGCACCAGTTTAAATTGACGTAAGGCCGCCAGACCATGGGCCATCAAGATCACGGCCGGTTTTTCTATATTTTTAGGCCGATAAAAATCTGCAGCAATCACATCCTGACCGCTTTTTACATACAGTGGCTCAACTGTATAAGCCTGCATACGCGCTCCATTGCGTTATCTTATGGTGATCATCATTTATAAAAATTTCACAACAGCTTCAGCATGTTTTCCGCTTAATGCTATCATAAAGCATATCGATATAAATGAAATGATGGAGTGGCGTCATGAGCGAAAATGTAGGCTTTGCTGGTCAAATTGGTCCGGAACACGTGACTCAGGTGGTCGAGAAAGGTTTTAAATCTATTATCAATAACCGCCCGGATATGGAAGGTGGTTCTGAGCAGCCGACCAGTGCACAAATTGAAGAAGCTGCACGCAGTGCCGGTCTGGATTATGTCTTTCAGCCTGTCGTCGCTGGTCAGATTACTGAGCTCGATGTACGTACTTTTGCCAATCATTATAATGAATTACCGAAACCTATTCTGATGTTCTGCCGTACTGGAAATCGCTCAAATAATTTATATCAACTGGCAAAACAGATGGACCTGCTGGATGACTAAGTCTTTTTGGAAAATTGTAGTACTGGCAAGCTGTTTAAGTGTCAGCTCACTTGGTTTTGCCGCAAATGATCTCAGCCGTGCAATGACCTCTTCGCTGAGTGTGTCAGGTGAAATGACATTAAGCAAGTTTCAGCAATTGATTCAGCAAGGTTTCAAATCTGTGATTGTAAACCGGCCGGATCAGGAAACTGGCAATAATGTCACGGTGAGTCAATTACGCTCCATTGCGGAGAAATCTCAAGTGAGTGTGATTTATCAGCCTGTGGTGAGTGGTCAGCTTTCTCAGGCCAATATTGAGGAATTTGCTCGATATTATAATGAGCTACCTAAACCTATTTTGATGGTTTGCCGGAGTGGTACACGTTCAGCGACCTTGTTTAACCAGGCTAAATCTCAAGGATTGATTCATGAATAAAATCTTAGTGGTGTTATGTCTGAGCTTGACCTTTATCGGCTGTAGTTCAATGAACTTGAAGCCAACTGTAGGCGTAAGTGTGGGAACTACTCTATAAGGTTCTGAGCAAATGAGAATGGCGCTCTTTGCGCCATTTTTTTTATATGATAATCTTCAAATAGTAAAACTATATTCTTTAGGACTTACGCATTGACGGATTCAAAAAAGTATTAAAATACTTTATAAAGTATCTGTGATCAGACGAATTAAACATGCTTCTACAGCAACTTGTACATTACCCATTTATATGGGCTTTCTCATGAC
>NZ_VPCG01000057.1:0-11972 GCF_013418355.1 Acinetobacter sp. YH12151
TTCAAACAAATTCAGGCTGGGTTTATACTGCATTTATTATTGATGTGTTCTCACGAGCAATTGTTGGATGGAAAGTATCGACACGGATGAATACAGATATGGTGCTCGATGCATTGGAGCAAGCATTTAGGGCGGCAGAGGGGGCTGGAACGCTGAGTGCGCCCATGCCGCATTGCGAAGCAAAAGATAATCGGATAAAATGTAGCAATTCATATTCGTAAGCGTGGAGTAATCAGATGGGAAATTCCAAGTCAGCAGACAAGTAAGCCGCAACAACCAGTATTGTTGTTGCGGCGCTCTGTAAGGCTAGTCTCATCTGATTGCTGACGAGCAGACGTCGCCCGGTATTCCTTAATCGAGGGTTGATTCGTCATGACCACCACACGCCCCGCGTGGGCCTATACGCTGCCGGCAGCACTGCTGCTGATGGCTCCTTTCGACATCCTCGCTTCACTGGCGATGGATATTTATCTCCCTGTCGTTCCAGCGATGCCCGGCATCCTGAACACGACGCCCGCTATGATCCAACTCACGTTGAGCCTCTATATGGTGATGCTCGGCGTGGGCCAGGTGATTTTTGGTCCGCTCTCAGACAGAATCGGGCGACGGCCAATTCTACTTGCGGGCGCAACGGCTTTCGTCATTGCGTCTCTGGGAGCAGCTTGGTCTTCAACTGCACCGGCCTTTGTCGCTTTCCGTCTACTTCAAGCAGTGGGCGCGTCGGCCATGCTGGTGGCGACGTTCGCGACGGTTCGCGACGTTTATGCCAACCGTCCTGAGGGTGTCGTCATCTACGGCCTTTTCAGTTCGATGCTGGCGTTCGTGCCTGCGCTCGGCCCTATCGCCGGAGTATTGATCGGCGAGTTCTTGGGATGGCAGGCGATATTCATTACTTTGGCTATACTGGCGATGCTCGCACTCCTAAATGCGGGTTTCAGGTGGCACGAAACCCGCCCTCTGGATCAAGTCAAGACGCGCCGATCTGTCTTGCCGATCTTCGCGAGTCCGGCTTTTTGGGTTTACACTGTCGGCTTTAGCGCCGGTATGGGCACCTACTTCGTCTTCTTCTCGACGGCTCCCCGTGTGCTCATAGGCCAAGCGGAATATTCCGAGATCGGATTCAGCTTTGCCTTCGCCACTGTCGCGCTTGTAATGATCGTGACAACCCGTTTCGCGAAGTCCTTTGTCGCCAGATGGGGCATCGCAGGATGCGTGGCGCGTGGGATGGCGTTGCTTGTTTGCGGAGCGGTCCTGTTGGGGATCGGCGAACTTTACGGCTCGCCGTCATTCCTCACCTTCATCCTACCGATGTGGGTTGTCGCGGTCGGTATTGTCTTCACGGTGTCCGTTACCGCGAACGGCGCTTTGGCAGAGTTCGACGACATCGCGGGATCAGCGGTCGCGTTCTACTTCTGCGTTCAAAGCCTGATAGTCAGCATTGTCGGGACATTGGCGGTGGCACTTTTAAACGGTGACACAGCGTGGCCCGTGATCTGTTACGCCACGGCGATGGCGGTACTGGTTTCGTTGGGGCTGGTGCTCCTTCGGCTCCGTGGGGCTGCCACCGAGAAGTCGCCAGTCGTCTAACCGACGACTGGTAGCAGGCCCGCTCCGATGCGGCGCACTAACCATCGAAACCTCGTGAATGTCGGTATCCTGTCTGGCAGGATACCGCTCATTTCCCTTGTTCAGTTCATCGCCGTCGCCGAGCATCTGAATTTTCGGCATGCGGCCAAGGCACTTGGTATCAGCCAGTCGAGCGTCAGCGCGCGTGTGAAAGCGCTGGAGGATAACCTTGGTGTCCTGCTATTTGAGCGCCATGCGCGGGGCGTTCGGCTAACAGACGCAGGCAGGCACTTCATGGGGCACTGTTGCAAATAGAGATTTGAGTCGATGATGTTCCCTTTAAAAAGTACTTAGAGACCGAAAACCCTGTTGATTAGACACACTTCACCCTGAGGCTGACCATAATAAAATGACGATGCTTGTCCTTTACGTAGTGCACGCATGACTTCAATACCTTTAATTGTGGCATAAGCCGTCTTCATAGATTTGAATCCTAATGTGGCCCTGATGATCCGCTTTAGCTTGCCATGATCACATTCAATCACGTTATTTTTATACTTAATCTGCCTGTGCTCAAGGTCTGGTGGACATTTACCTTCCCGTTTTAACCGTGATAAAGCACGTCCATATGTGGGTGCTTTATCCGTGTTGATCACTTGTGGAATTTGCCACTTCTTCACATTATTTAAAATTTTTCCAAGAAAACAATAAGCTGAATGGGTATTTCGTCTAGCAGAAAGATAGAAATCAAGAGTATGGCCACGTTGGTCAACTGCACGGTATAGATATGCCCATTTGCCATTCACTTTTACGTAAGTTTCATCCAGATGCCATAAATGTCGATCTGTAGGATTACGCCAATACCAACGTAAACGTTTTTCCATTTCTGGAGCATAACGCTGAACCCAGCGATAAATTGTGGTGTGATCAACATTCACTCCACGTTCGGCCAGCATTTCCTGAAGTTCACGATAGCTGATGCCATATTTACAATACCAACGAACAGCCCAAAGAATGATTTCACCTTGAAAGTGCCGACCGTGGAAGGGATTCATCTGCTGTATCTCGAAATAAATAAGATATTTAGCTTATCATGTCAGCCTATTTGCAACAGTGCCGTTCTATGCACTGGATTTTTCTATCTGGGGCTTACAGTTCAAATTTCGAATAAGAGATTTTATGTTAAATAGGTTCGATTAAGCAGATCGTCTTCTAATTTTGAACATTGCTCATCATCAATGACTCCGGTAATACTTTGTAGCCACAACCCATCTGCTGCTAAACGAAGTAACTCTAAATCAGGATGACTATCCGTTTCTGCATGTTGAGATAATCTATTTTTTAGCCATTCCATCCAAATTTTATTAAAGGTAGGCTCTGTGATCATAGTCATTGATAACGCTGACCAAGCAGAAACCACCCCATCTATTTGATGGATAAAAGAACTATGAATATAAGCTCGTGTGAATTTACCATATTCTGTTGGATCGCGTTTAATCAAGTATTCAACTGTTTGATCTAAATCAAGAATTATTTGATTGAACATTTCTTCTATCAAATTTTTTTTATTCGGGAAATGGTGAAATACCCCCCCTTTTGTTATACCTACTGCTGTAGCAATATTTTGAATAGAAACACCAGAAATACCCTTTTGAGAAACAAGAATAGTTGCCTGTTCAAGGATGCGCTTTCGAATAACCTCTGGTTGCTTCTTTTGTTGCCGAATTTCTTTCACTTAATGACCTGCTGATTGCGAAAATAAATTAATAATTATTACGCCAGATACGATAAAACCAATTCCAATTAAAGCAGGATTATCTAGTGTCTGTTTAAAAACAAAGTAGCCAACTACAGCAGTTAGAACAATCCCAACACCAGCCCATATAGCGTATGCGATACCTAAAGGGATTGTTTTAATAACTTGTGATAATAAATAAAATGCCGTGCTAAAAAAAATCGCAGATTCAAATCCCAAGTGCAACACATTTGTAGTTAGTTGAAAAAGTTAGGTGTATTCATAGAATCATTAGACTTTTTCAACTCGCAATTGGAAAGCACACAATGAAGAAATACACCCAACTTTCTCAAGATGAAAGATACGAAATTTATGCTACTTTGAAAAGTAAAAGTTCAATCGCTACCCTTGCTCGGGAATTAGGACGTTCACGATCAACCATCTACCGTGAATTAAAAAGAAATACTGGGCAACGTGGATATAGAGCTCAACAGGCAGCTAAATTTGCAAGTCAAAGACGGTACCGTCCTTCATCATCAATGACAGCATTTGCCTTCGCTTATATTGATTATTTGATTGGTTTGGACTGGTCACCCGAACAAATTTCAGGTGCTTTAACACAACGCGGTTGGCTGGATGTACCTTCACATGAGTGGATTTACCAGTACATTTATCAAGATAAATCAAAAGGCGGTAAACTTCATCTACATTTAAGGCATCAGAAGAAATATCGAAAACGCGGTTACAAAAACACGGATCGTAGGGGTCAAATCATTGATAAAACAAGTATTCACTGCCGAGACCAGGTCATTGATCAACGACAACGTTTAGGAGATTTCGAAGGTGACACGGTGATTGGTAAACATCATAAAGGTGCTTTATTGACTCTCGTTGATCGAAAGAGCCTGTATGTACATATTGTTCATTTAGGGCCAACAAGAGCATCCTCTCAAACGATTACTTGTGCATTAGATCGTTTACAAATGAGCCATGCTTATAGTGTGACATTTGATAATGGCAAAGAATTTTCCGAACACAAAAGAATTACTGATGCTGGCATAGAGACGTATTTTGCTGATCCTTACAAGTCTATTCAGCGAGCTAGAAATGAAAATACGAATGGTTTAATCCGTCAATATCTGCCAAAATCATCATCGTTTGATGGCGTGTCAAACGAACAAATAGAGCAGATAGAATTTGCACTCAACCATCGTCCTAGAAAAACACTAGGTTGGTATACACCGAGTGAAGTTATGGCTGGTTTTTATACTGTTGCACTTGCCGCTTGAATCCGCCAATAAAGACCATCACGCTTGGAAAAAGTTTTGTAAACCCTTCCGATTTAACTAAAAAACTACTTCCAATCACTTCGGAAACTATTGCAAATCCAAGTAATACATAAGCGAGTAACACACTGTTCATAAGTAATCATACCTAAAATACCAATCGGAAGGTATGTTAAATTTTCAAAAAAAAATTATCAATAATTATTTTAGATTTTCTAAAATTAACATAATACACGTTATACGAAATGCGTTATAATTCCACTTAGAAATCAATGCTGTAGTTTCTAGTTGATAGCCCACCTTCCCCAAGGTGGGCTTTTTTTGTGATTTTTCACGTTCCACGCTTACTTCTTGAGCAATGCTCCACGGTTTTAATAAGCCCAGGTGAACAATCAGATCAGCCATATGGCTTAAAGAAGCGGCTCCAGAAGCCTCTTTTTTCCGGTTCTGGGTCTACGTGTTCAGGAACAGGGATTCGCTTGTTTTCTTTTTCAACCGGAATAGTCAATCCATCATCTTTAGGTTTGGTTTCTAGTTTTGGATCTATCGCTATATCTGTTTCAGGTTGATGATTATTAGCTGTAGTGGCTTGGGATGGTTTCATTTCAATGAGGGTCAGGAGTGTGTCGATGCGAGAATTAGCTTTTGCTTCTCTATCTTCTGCCTTTTCTAGTTGTTTCTTTAGAAACTCAATCTGATTTTTGAGTTCTTCCACTGTTTTATCATTGTATTCAGGTGTATCTAGGTTTTGTATCGGAGACATGTCAATACGTTTTGGGTGTTTTCCACCAAAAGGCTCACCATAGACACGAAGTAATTCTGAGAAGTCGATAGAACCATCATGATCACGACTTAATACTCCGTTTTTTATATCTTTGTAGAGTGTGGCCCGAGATTTTTTATACAGTGTTGCAGCATCACTAACACTGTATTTTGTACTTGTTTTCATACTGTATTACTGTGTATTTAGGAGACGTATTAAAGAATACAACAAGTGTATTCTTTAATACACTCAAGGTTTAAAGCCTAATTGCTTAAGTAACCTAAAACACCATTTCTAAAATCCTCACTGGTAAAGGTTCTATCAACAAAACGCATATCTTCTTCTGTATTTATTAAATCTCTCAAAAAGCCGAGTTGATAATCCCATTCATGATCTAATTGTATAGAGCCACTAATTTCTGAACCGTCAGAAGTCTCAATTTGGATATGAGCTGAATAACCTTTAGTATTTTTTTTAGCACTTAATAAAGCAATTGCATCAATAAGCATTTCAAATTCCTTATATGACTATAGTTTAATTATTTAGTCTCAGATTTTAATTCTGGATCCTTCACTCACTGAGAGTTTAGTTGTTAACAGCATTGTTTTTAGTAGCTGACATAAATCCCACTTTTTCTAAGTATGGATACAGTTCTTTAGCACGATGTGGATCTTGCAGCATGTCAGCTATACGAATTGCAAATTGCGGAAAGCTTTCGGTGCCTTGGGAGTACTTACTCATCTCAGGTAATTGAGAGAGTTTATTAGCAAATAAATGTCGCTGAGCCTTAGTCATTTTTGAAACAAGATCTACGGTATTTGGATCTCGTGTCGAGTTTAAATTCTGCTCTGTTTGCTTGTTTTTAAATAAAAATGAAAAGCCGTAAATTGAACGTCCTTTTTTATGTTGTTCGTATTCAACAGTGATGTCAGTGTGTTCATTAAGCTGTTTAACTGAAATATCTAGTACTCGTTTTTTTAAATCAGAAATTATCGCGTAGTCTGTTTTATCAACTCCTAATTTTTCTCTAAAATCGGCTAATTCAAAAATTGGCGTTTTACCTGTACTTCGCCACGCTATTAAAAGCTCATATAAACGGATTGCATAAGCACTACTCAGATTACTAATTTGTTCTAGCTCATATTTAGTAAAATGTTCTTCTAATCTTGTAATTAATGGAACAATGGCTGGGGAAAAAATAAGTTTAACCACGGCTTCATTCTCTATATATCTGATTTCACTAACCCATCTAGATTTAATATGTTCTATGTTTTTAGAGTTTTTTTCTTGATAGCTAAACTGACGTAAGAACAGTGCATTACAAGCATTTTTCAATGTTGTATAAGCCGTATTTCTATGAACATTAAATTGATGTGCATAACTTTCAGCATGAACAACGAGTGGGTCGTTTGTATTGATACCTTTTCCACTTTCTCTAGCTTCAACAATAGCTAATAAGATTAGTCTTTGCTCTGCTAGATCTAGGTTGTAACTAGCATTGATTAAAGCATTATCTTTGACGACAGTATTTTTCATATCTTTATTTTGACGTGATCATTTGATGTCAATATATTGACACTATATTTTGATGTCAATGATTTTTTAGGTTATGCAAGATAAACGTCCATGTATAGCAAGATAAACGTCCATGTATATTAAAAATAATAGGTTATAAAATGTCTATTTAATATATTATCTAATCTATTATTTATAATAAAAACAATAATATATATAGATATTTTAAGATAATATCTTTGATATTATGTATTTAATATTTATTAAATATCTAATATATAATCGGAATTAATAAAAATTCATTAAATACAAACACTTATTGCAATTAGGTGGTTTATAATTCAACCTTAAAATTGACATTATAATATTTGTCAATATATGCAAGATAAACGTCCATGTATAGCAAGATAAACGTCCATGTATAGCAAGATAAACGTCCATGTATAGCAAGATAAACGTCCATGTATAAGCTCTGTAACCCTTTATTTTATAGGGCTACAGAGCATCTAAAAACATTAAAAGTATTTAAAAATAATTAAAAACGTGAATCATGAAAAATTGCCCTTGGTTTTCGCTTCGCTCAAACTCTATTGAATCTCGCTTTCGCTCGATTCGAGGGGCAATTTTTTGGTTAATATTTTCGTGAGTTTTAGAAAAAGCAAAAGCAACTCGGAATTCGCTTCGCTCATAGTACTTTTTTGCTCGCTTCGCTCGGTCTAGGCTCAATTTTCTACATATGATTTACGCCTTTTTTGACTTCACAGCCTAAAAAGCTGTTTTTCAGGGAGTCTAGGCACGACTTTTTGATGTTCGCTCGTAGACACTCGCTCTGATATAACGATTAGAGGCAAAAAATAGGGGGTAGACGCGTTTTTTCACTGATTATCAAGATTACCTATATCAAATAGAGAAAATGGCTTAAAACGCAAATCAGCGCAAAATGGAAAGCAGTTTATAGTCGTACTCAGGACTTTGATCTCAGTTATTTATGTGTGATGAGGGACACACAGATTTTTAATTTCGTTCAGCAGAATCGGCTGCGTCAGGATTTTTTAAGTGAGGTCCCCACTAACCGTTTTTAAAAAGTCGGATCAAAGACTTTGATTTGACTTGTTTTCTCAAGGTTCTTGGAATTTCTGGATCCGATGCCACTCGAATCTGATCTTCTAGGTCGATTTTTACAAATGTGGCTGGAGGGTTTAGACCGCCAAGTCTATGAAGTTGCCAAACTTCATCCTCAAACCACATTCTTCCAATTCTCTTACACACTCCAACTTAATGGCGTGTCCTTTCGTTACTCATTTCAACGCTCGCCTTTCACTCGAATTGAAATGCTTCCTTTGCCATTACAGCAAAGCCCTACTAAGTCACTCTCCCACAGTTCTGTTTTCGGAAGTTGCCTCCGATTGAATAAAGACCTCTTCAAATTAAAGAGAAATCTTTAAGCAATACGGCTTCGTCATTAAACAAAACTGCTTCCCAAGTTAGTATTAAAACAGTTGTTTTCAGTTGCCTGAAAACTGGCAGAACCCGTGCCGATCTCCTACATACAACACCTACATTCCTATCTCCCCCGATCGCAGTTCCAAGTCGTATCAGGTTTATACAATGCAATATGTAGTTAATAATCATCCACGTTCACGCCTTACCCATATCGACATACACAGCCTAAAAAGCACCATGTTGACGACCTTACAGGCTTGAGCTATCCATTGATCTCGACAGCAAAACAGAATGTCTTCCGACAAATTCACTGTTCTACCTAAAATCGAGTACCGATTGCGCCAGCTTTCGCCTTGCAACCCTGACACCTCACGATGCCCTCAAAAGCCCACCTGTGGGTATAACCTACGCCCTTGTCTTTATTTTTGTTTTTGACTTGAAGCGTCTGGTTATCAGCTATTCACGAGGTTACTCATTCCGTGAGTCCTCTGACTGTCTGTTTTAATACAGGGTTTTGGCCCTTTCAGCCTAGGAGGGAAGTTACTCCCACCGCCACGTCACCGTGATCCCGTGTCCTTGTCGCCCAACTGACCTCCACCTTGGGAGTGGAGGGTGTTCATTCATCAAAATGAGTGAACAGGTAGAAAGCGGGAGTCACACCCGCCAGCCCCTAGTGTAGCCGCGCCAGCTAGAGTTTCCTCACGCACGCAGCTTCACCACTAAAGCTTCTCAAAGACTGGCAATCCTCAAGAAGGGGGAGTGTGTCTGATTCATGGGTAGGCAACCCAGGAACCAAACAGAAAAGAATTGGCTCATGGATTGGCAGTCCACGCAAAAAATCAAAGACCCTAAAAGTTTTATATTTGATCAAGTTGCGGTCGTCAAGCCCATTTTGGGGAACTGCTATTTATAGAATCTCCGAAGGTGATTCGCAATCATGCTTAAAGTCTCAAAAATTGCATTTTTGAGACTTTAAGAATTTCTTATAGAATTTTTAATAAATATCTTTTATAAATCTCTTATAGAATCACTTTATTAAAATCACTTTAAGAGTAATAAAAAAATGATTTATTACAGCTATGTTCCTAAAGATTTTACAAAACATGTCATGGGAATGATGACGAACGAATATGATCTTGTTGCTAAGAAATTCATATTGAATATGAATACTGATGAAGCAAGCCGTATGATTTCAAAATGGATTGAGCGTTATCATTTACTGGAAACAGCCCAACAAACCTATCGAAGAAGATTGAACAGTGAGCCAGTTTTTAGCTTGCTGGTTCATTTCACTTATAGTTATTTACCAGGACTGAGTGAGAGTGAATGCTGGGAAAAATTTGATAAAAATGAACCTGCTTTTTTGGTGCAAGTAGAGGCTTACCTGTTTTGTCGAACCAGTGATGCTTTCTTATTGGATGAAAAAACTCAAAAAGTTTTGAGCAAAACAGACAAACAAGATTTATTGAAGATTAACCGTAAAATCTTTGAGATCTGTCCAAGTTCAGAGTCTTTTAGTTACATTGGTGAGGTTAATCCAATCAGCTGTGGTAGATATGAACTGGTACGTCTGACCAAGCCGAAGAAAAGCATTAAAGAGCTTCAAGCCAAGAATTGGACCAATGAAAAACATGTCACAGATTGGACCTGGCGTTTGACTGATAAAGCCTATAAGGAACAACTAGAACAAGGGAAAAGGGTCGTTTTGCGGTTTCAGAGCCTGATTGAAAAAAATGCCAGTCTGGATGAGAAGAAAGCCTATTTTGAACGCCATTTCCGGGCCTTGGAGGGCTATTTAGGCTACCGTGGGGTACGTCAGCAGATCGGAAATTTGTATCACCTAGAAAAACGCTTATTCAAGGATAAATATAATCAGCCCTGGTTTGATCATGGTGCCCGGACTTTAAAACTTTCATATATGAAAAAACTGAAAAGTTCGATTGTAAATAATTCATCATATCAAGAAGCAGAAGCTCATTTTAGGAGTGTATTAACGGAAGATCTCAACAAAAAATACGAAAAATGGAAGGCGAAGTCCAATAAAACCGAGGTATAGGATGTTTTTTAAATCAATCTCAATTAACAATGGTGATAACTCATGCAGAAATATCCTGATGATTATTATCTCAGCCGCCAAGAAATTGACGATTTGAGAGCTGAGGCTAAACACGCGGCAAAATATATGAAAGCTTTTTTCGATTTTAAGACCGAAGCTCGTTATTTATTTAGTGTGACATGGTCCGCCCAAGACGGGGAATTTATTGGACTCTGTGCCGAATTCCCGTCGCTATCCTGGCTAGATCCAGACCGTGATAAAGCACGCTCAGGCATTGAGAGACTTGTCTTTGATGTATTACAAGACATGAGTTCCACTGGAGAAGCCATACCTTAATATTTTTGGAAAAATGCCTGATTCCGCTGGATGTATTCATTCAGATTATTTGAATCTAAGCCGAATATTTGAAGTTTTTTATCGACATATTTAAAAAAGAAGCAGTAAACAATGTGCATTATCCCAAGTGCCAACGCTTCCATTTTGATAACCGGAAATAGAGCAGTCGTGTCCGTAACGAGAATTTCTAATGTGAAACGATTAAAAAAATAGATGAAAAAAGTCACCAGACTCAACAAAGTCAAAAGTGCATAGGCTTTAACACAAGCCTTGCAGTGCTTATTCATTTTTTCCAGTTTCTGAAAAGTTATAGGATTCATTTTGCTCTCTAGGCAGTTAAATTTTTAAGTGAAGAAATTTCTACCGATTCTAAATATCCAGGATTAAAAAAGGGAAAAAATTTCTGTTAGATGATCCCGTGCTTTGTAAAAAAAATATCAAAATTATAAAGAGTTGAATTCTATTAATACATTGAAATTAAACATAATTTTTAATATCGACACACATGATAGCTACCTAATGGAGCTAATTTAGGTAGCTATCATGTGTGATGCTAAGCTTTAAATTTTTTATAAAATATAAGCATTTGATTTTAAATATTATTTTGTTTATGTGGCAAAAATAAAACTCAAACATTAATATTTATAAGTTATTGAAATTAAATATAAAATTCAGATCACACATAATACCTACCTTGATGTGGAAAGAAGCTATTGTGTGTGTCGATCAGAGCATTATATGTAGAAAGGTCTCTAGTTCTTTATCCTGTCTACCCGACTTGTAATATGATTCATATATCAGCTAATTGGGAGTACGGCACTATGTCAACAGTAGATCTAATTGATGAAGATGACAATGAATCAGGTATTGCTGCCAAAGCTGCAAATGTACTTCGAGACCGCTTTATTGCCGCAGCGCAAAGAGGAACAGTGCTGTATGTAGAAAATGATAATTTAATGAGTAAAACACCGAATGGTGTGCCAATTTTGGTTAAACACTTGGACGGCCGGAATCCTGACCTTGCTTACCGACTTGCTGGGCGACGAACTTTTAAAATTAAAAAACGTAAAATTAATTCGAATTGAGGCAGGCTTTTACTCCCATTCGATCGAATTTCGAATAAGAGATGTTCTGTAAATTTAGAGTATAGCCTAACGGAACAAAATAAAGTCTTAAAAAGCAACTCAAAAACCGTATTTATAGACTTAATATTTAATTTCGGTACAATATGTATTTAATTATCTAAACTCTAACGGTACAGAATGCCTAATC
>NZ_VPCG01000058.1:0-11595 GCF_013418355.1 Acinetobacter sp. YH12151
ATCCCTTCCCGAACTCAGAAGTGAAACCTCTTTGCGCTGATGGTAGTGTGGGGTTACCCATGTGAGAGTAAGTCATCGCCAGCTCATTATTCGAAACACCCCCTGCATAAGCAGGGGGTGTTTTTTTGTGTGTGGGGTTTATAATTATTAAGATAAAACTGTCCTTAAAACTTCATCTCATCGCAACTGTCCTGTCATTCACACTGTATTAAATAAGACGTCGACTTTATAAAAAGATGAATAGACGTATGAGAAAAATTTCTTTAAGTTTGCTGGCGGTCTCTGTATTCGCTCTGACGGCATGCAATGAATCCGATGATAAAACCCTTCAGCCCATCGAAAGCGTAACTGAACCAACTTTGGTGTCTTTTGCCAAACTGGATGTAGAGACCTATGCAGAAGGCCTTGATTCAGGACGAGATGTACGTGGGGCAAATGGTATTTTTCCTCCATTTTCAGGCCAGCCTGTACAGGGTTTTTCTGCTGCATTAAAGCAGCCGGATGGAACTTATCTGGTGATGTCGGATAATGGCTTTGGCTCGCAAGATAATTCTTCTGATTATTTATTGCGTTTGCATCATCTTTCTAGCGATTTCAGAACCAAGGCGGGCGGTACAGCAACTGTCAAACATTTATCTTACATTCAGCTTCGTGATCCGAACAAACTGATTCCTTTTGAAATTGTCCATCAGAATACTCAAGAGCGTTTATTGACAGGTGCTGACTTTGATCCGGAATCTATGCAGCGCGCGCCCAATGGCGATATCTGGATTGGAGATGAATTTGGCCCTTATTTATTACATTTTAGTGCAGATGGAATATTAAAAAGCCCGCCGATTGCTTTAGCTGATCCATTAGAAGCTGGAACTGAACTCAGATCTCCACAAAATCAGTTAAACAAGGGGACTACCGGTTATATTGACGGTTATATTGAACCTTTGGTACAGCGGAGTGGGGGCTTTGAAGGTATGGCAATTTCCCCCAATGGTCGCTATTTATATCCTTTACTTGAAAAACCTTTATTAAATGCCACGACGCCACAACTAATCATTTCAGAATTTGATCTGGAAAAGAAAGTTTATACTGGAAATTTCTATTATTTTGAGTTGGCTTCGAAAGCCTCTGCAATTGGTGATTTTCAGTTATTTAGTGCCAAAGAAGGTGTGATTATTGAACGTGATGACAGTGAAAATAATCTGGGCGGCTATAAAAAATTAATCAAGGTCAGATTGAATCAGTCCGGTGAGTCTGTCGCACGTGAAGAACTGGTTAATTTAATGGATCTGGCCAATCCAGATTTACTTTATGGTCCGGTACGTCCGGGAGATCTTGCCACCGGTCAGCGCTTTGGTTTTCCATTTCAGACCATTGAAGACATTATTATTGAAGGGCCTGATTTAATTACCGTCTTGAATGACAATAACTTTCCCGGTTCAAGTGGTCGTAATCGAAATCTGGCAGATGATAATGAAATTATTCAAATCCGATTAGCTCAAGCATTATATTAATTTCAGTTTTTTCTCAATTTTAAAACGTTCCCTGAGTCTGAGAACTCAGGGATTTTTATATCGAAGAAGTAGCTTGAATTGTTAAGAAATCATTAAAAACTGGACGCATGGGTTTAGAATTTTGAGCAAAGCTTAAGACTTTAGTCGCATATTGCCTGAAAATTAGCTGTGTTGAACTAAGTTGTTGCACGAACATGGCGATAAGAATCATTAAAAATAATAAATAAGAGTTAGTGGCATGTGTCGTGCTGAAAACAACGAATAATAACTCACAGGAGGTGAGTAAAAATGGTAGAAAACACGAAAATGGCAGCAAATACGGTTAGTGTGAATGATGTGATTGATCAGGCAAAATTCAATAAATTTCACTTAAGCATTGTATTGTGGTGTTTGTTTATTGTTCTATTTGACGGGTATGATTTAGCAATTAACGGTGTCGTTCTGCCTCTACTGATGCAGGAGTGGGGCATGAGTGCTGTTGAAGCAGGCATGCTTGCCAGTACAGCACTAGCCGGCATGATGTTTGGTGCCATGCTGTTTGGGATGCTTGCAGACAAAATCGGTCGTAAAAAAGTGATTTTAATTTGTGTCACTTTATTTAGTGCTTTTACATTTTTAGGTGGATTTACCACCACTCCAACAGAGTTTGGTATTTTACGTTTTATTGCCGGCTTGGGCATAGGCGGGGTATTACCTAACCTGGTTGCGTTAACCTCTGAATATGCGCCTAAACGTTTAAAAAGTACACTTGTAACCACCATGTTTAGTGGTTATGCCGTAGGTGGGATTATGGCTGCATTATGTGGTACATGGTTTACTCCAAGTTTTGGTTGGGAAATTATGTTCTTCATTGCAGGTATTCCCTTACTTTTTGTTCCATTGTTTTGGAAGTTCTTACCTGAGTCTCTAACTTTCTTGGTTAAAGAACAAAAAATGAATGAGGCACGTCATTTTATAAAACGAGTTGAGCCAACTGCAGACGTACGAGCAGACACTGAACTGGTTCTAGCCACAGGCGATCAGACACAAAGTGCATCAGTAAAAGCGTTATTTACAGAAAATCGTGCAATGGGAACATTCTTATTCTGGATTGCTTTCTTTATGTGCTTGCTCATGCTTTATGCACTTGGAAGTTGGCTGCCAAAACTCATGATGGCTGCGGGATATTCTTTAGGCAGCAGTTTAATGTTCTTATTAGCACTGAATATTGGTGCCGTGATCGGAACCATTAGTGGTGGTATTCTGGCAGACCGTTTTGACTTTAAACCTGTTCTTATTAGTATGTTAACTGTGGGTGTACTGTCTCTGGTTGGTTTAGGCTTTAACTCTCCAACACCTGTTATTTATTTACTTGTCAGTTTGGCAGGTGCTTCATCTATTGGTACCAGTATCTTGTTATATAGCTATGTTGCTCAATACTATCCTGTTGCAGTACGTTCTACCGGTATTGGTTGGGCGTCTGCTGTGGGGCGTACAGGTGCAATTGTGGGTCCAATTGTGATTGGTATGCTGCTGGGTATGGAATTACCACATAAATGGAATTTCATCGCGGTTGCCATGCCGGGTATTATTGGCATCATCGCTATTTCAATGATTCGTCAACCACAACCCGGTCGCGTTCAGGTGAAACAATTAAAAGCAGCCAAAATTTAAACGATCCTCATAGATTCATTCAGCTAAAAAAGCCCCTTTGTCTGAAGGGGTTTTTTATATTTTTAGTATGAAATAAAACCACTCAAAAAAAGTGATTGAGCTAAAAAATCTACAAATTCTGCTTAAATTAAAGTCATTATTATTAATGGCTTAAAATTTAATTTTAATAATAATGTGACATATCACGCAAATAAATGGCATTACATTTGTCATAGCAGAATATCAATTAGTCTTATTGTGCCTTAAATCCCGCTTGCGTATATTGCCTGACATTGAAGATTGCCTTCAATCTTCAACAAAGATGTTATGGACAAGTACTCATGGGAGATGAGAACGATGACAACGGAAAAAATAGATGTAAATTCTGTAGTCGATAATGCGAAATTCACGCCTTTCCACTTCAATGTAGTTGCTTGGTGTTTACTTATTATCTTATTTGATGGCTACGATTTAGCAATCAATGGTGTGGTTTTACCCTTACTGATGCAAGACTGGGGCTTAAGTGCAGTGCAAGCGGGCATGCTTGCAAGTACCGCACTGGCTGGCATGATGTTTGGTGCGATGATCTTCGGTTCCCTCGCGGACAAGATCGGTCGTAAGAAAGTGATCATGATCTGTATTGTATTATTCAGTGGTTTAACTTTTGCGGGTGGCTTTGCCTCAAATCCAACCGAATTCGGTATTTTACGTTTTCTTGCCGGTCTGGGTATTGGTGGGGTCATGCCGAATCTGGTGGCATTGACTTCGGAATATGCGCCACAAAAAATGCGCAGTACCTTGGTAACCACCATGTTTAGTGGTTATGCCGTCGGTGGTGTAATGGCTGCGTTGTTGGGTTCATGGTTTACCCCAAGTTTTGGTTGGGAAATCATGTTCTTTATCGCGGGTATTCCATTATTTTTATTACCAGTGATCTGGAAATTTTTGCCTGAATCGCTGGCATTTATTGTGAAGCAAAACAAGCAGGCTGAAGCACGTCAAATCGTACGTCGTCTGGCACCAAATCTAACGGTTACCGAGAATACAACGCTTACCCTGCCACAGGAAAATGTGCCTGAAGCAGCAAACGTGGTGAGCTTGTTCCGTCGTGGCCGTGCGGTCAATACCTTATTGTTCTGGGTCGCGTTCTTCACTTGTCTGTTAACTATGTATGCTTTAAGCAGCTGGTTACCGAAGTTGATGATGGCAGCGGGCTACTCGATGGACAACAGTCTGATGTTCATGATGGTAATGAACGTTGGTGCGGTTGTGGGTATTGTCGGTGGTGGTATTCTCGCGGATCGTTTCCACCTGAAACCGGTACTGATGTTCCTCGGTATGATGGGTGCGATTGTGATGAGCCTAATGGGCTTTGCATCGAACTCCTTCCTGCTATACATCCTGGTGTTCTTGGCAGGTGCAGCGTCAATTGGTTCACAAATGTTGCTATATAGCTATGTTGCGCAGTTCTACCCGCTTGCAGTACGTTCGACAGGTATTGGCTGGTCGTCTGCGATTGGTCGTATGGGCGCGATTGTAGGCCCAATCCTGATCGGTGGCTTACTGGGTATGAACCTGCCTGCTTACTTCAACTTTATGGCAGTAGGTTTACCGGTGCTGATTACTGCAATTGCGGTTGCATTGATCATGCATGACAATGAATCTGAAAAAATTGGTTCAGCTGAGCCAGCAGTGTCTAAAGCTTAAAGCTAAGTTTTTAAATAAGAAGCCTCCGAAAGGGGGCTTTTTTGATTTTTGAATAATAGTATTCTATAAAGAGAATCAGTTTTATAAAAAGAGATATAACTTTTATGAGAATATTAATTTTAGGTGCAATATTTTTAGCAAATTCTTTTGTGTATGCTCAAAAAATAAATAGTTATGAATGTGTAATAGAAGAAATATCTAATAGTTATGATGTGAAAAATTTAGAGAATCATTACCTCGGTCAAATTTTCAATGTTAATCGTAGTACAGGAATCATAAGTGGGGCTTTGAAAAATGATTATGTTAATAAACCAATTATTATTGATCCAGGCTCCAAAGATAATAGTTTTAAAGTCATTAACTATTTAAAAATAGGGGAAGGATTAGGAAGAGGAAGCAATGTATATTCCCTTATTGTTGAGGAGTACCAAAGTAAACCTATCAAATCCTTTACTTATATGGACAATGCAATGGTATTTCGCGGTAATTGTAAAAATAAATAATGGATTTTGATTCTTCTCCAAGTAGTTCTCTCTTCAAACATTAAATACATAGTTTTACCGTATTTTCCTATACATATTCATAGCTATAGTTTTTTATTTAGTAGAGCGCGTTAGAATCAATCATAGATATTGAATAAATAGGATTACTTAGATGAACATCAACTCATTCTCCCCAATCCCTGAAGATGATGAACTGCATCTTCCTGAACTGGTCTACTGGGCATCTTTAGGCGACATCGAGCAGGTCGAGCAGGGCTTGCAAGAAGGTCTGGACGTCAACTCCGCCGATGAAGAAGGCTATAGCGCCTTACAGGCCGCCGCTGAAAATGATCATCTAGACGTAGTCAAACTTCTGGTTAGCAAAGGTGCAGATATTGCCCATCGCAGTCCACATACGGCACTAGAACTGGCCGAAATGGCAGGCAATAAAGAAGTGATGGTTTATCTAAAAAGCTTGACCGGAACTATTTAAAGCAAAAGAGAACCTCAATCATGAGATTCTCTTTTTATGGTAGGAACTTAGGCAGCATCGCCTTCAAGTTCTTTTAAAATGGCTTCATTAAAGGCCGGAAGATCATCCGGATTCCGTGAAGTAATCAGTACCCAGCCGCCGGTATTACAGCGATGCACTTCTTCATCGACCCATTTACCGCCGGCATTTTCCAGATCCAGCTTGATGCTCTTATACGAGGTCAGATTCTTGTCTTTAATTCGATCTGCATCAATTAAGGCCCATGGCCCATGACAGATCGCCGCAATCGGTTTGTGATTGTCGGCAAAATGCTGAATAATTTTCTGGGCATCCTGATTAATTCTTAAAGTATCTGCGTTGACTGTACCACCTGGAATCACCAACAGATCATAATCATTCAGGTCGACATGGTCAAAACTGGTATCAGGCGTATATTGGGTAGCAGCTTTGGTATCACCTTTGACAGTGGCTACATCTTCATTTTTTTCTGCAGCATGAATCACTTCAAAACCTTTGGACTTTAAAAAATTTAAAGGCTCAGTCAGTTCATCATGTTCAATACCTTGATTGGATGTAATAAAGAGGACCTTTTTTACCATGATTGCTGTTCCCAAAAAATGTGAGGATTTTTAGCTTAACAACAAGCCGATTTTTACAATGTTGGAGTTTTAACTCGGAACTGTTAAGCAAAGATAAATAAAGCAATGCACAGAAAAAGAAATAGCAGAAAAAAAAGCCCCAACATCCTGTTGGGGCTTTTTCCGTATCTCGTGATTTAGGTATAACTCCTGTCGTACCTCACGTCCTGATGCTTGCTTATTCTTGTTGTTTTTAGGTTTTCGGAGCATCCTGCTCTCTATGTGTCTAAAGTAATACACAAGCAGATTTTGTACCAGCAGCAGATTGCGCTTATTGTTGTACGCTTTGACTTACATGAACGCAGAGAAATTGAGCACGACCAGCTGCTGAATTCTTGGCATTAAAAATGTACATCTAAGCCAATATATGGGCCTTTAAATTCCAGCTGTAAATCTGGACGTTGCTCCTGTTCAAAATCTACCTTCATTATGCGATAACCGATTTTGGCACCGACATCGACCAGCAGATTATCAATAAAATCATATTGTAACTCAGCCTGTACATCGGTCTTTTTGCTATCGCTGCCATGACTGTAAACGGCTTCTGCTTTGGCACTCAGTCCGGTAAATGGCAATTTAACCCCTGCAGTTGCATAGAGCAGTGGAGTGTATTCATCCAGATCGTATTGTGTGAAAGCCCCGGTATTCAGGTTTTTTACCGTACCCTCCAGATTGCTTAAGCCTGCGCCTATATCGGCATGTACCACGGTATCCAGCAATTCGTAATACAGAATATAGTCAATATTCTTCAGTTTGATTTCTGAGGCATTGATCGGAGTGCTTTGTTCGCTGTTGCTGTCCAGATTGACATATTTGATTTTGGCATTCGGTAAAAGCGGAATCGGATGTTCAAAAGCCACGGACAGCTGCGCCGTACCTTGTCGATCCAGATCATGTTTCATACTGCTATTTTCGCTATAACCGTTAAAATTCCAGTAGCTGAGATCGGCTTTTGCCCCGATGAAATCTGCATGACTGAGCGTGCTTAATCCAAAACTGAAGAATAATGTGGCGAGTATTTTTGTCTGCATGACAGTGAGTCCCTAAAGCTTTATTAAAATTGAGCGTGTCTGGTTACTTAAAAACATCTTCTTAATATTTATCAGCAAGTGCATGATATAGAGAATTTCAAAAATGTATATCCTGGGATTTTGAAGGACTAAAAAATGCGATCTACAGCAGTACAACAGTGTAAAGACTATTCACTCTATGTGGCTGGTCAGGCGGTTCAGACCGGAGAATGGCTAGAGGTTAAACATAAATATACGCAAGCACTCTATGCACGTGTCGCTTTGGCCGATGCCAAAAGTCTGGAGCAGGCCATCCAGTCTGCCCTAGACACCGAGGCAGAGATGGCGGCTTTAGAACCCTTTCAAAAACAGAAAATTCTACTGCATTGTGTGCGCCGTTTTCATGAAATTCGTGAAGAACTGACTGAAATTCTGATTGCAGAAGGCGGTAAACCGCGCAAAGCGGCAGAAGCCGAAGTCGAGCGTCTGATTAATACCTTTCAAATTGCCGCAGATGCCGTGACTCAAATCGATCAGGGACGTATGCTGCCTTTGGCTGTAACCACGGCAGCATCGGGGTATCAGGGTATGGTTAAGCAGGTGCCGATTGGCGCAGTGTCTTTAATCAGCCCTTTTAATTTTCCCTTAAATCTGACCGCCCACAAAATTGCACCAGCGATTGCTGCCGGTTGTCCTTTCGTGTTGAAACCCGCCAGTCTGACGCCGATTTCTGCCTTGAAAATTGCCGAGATTCTGGCGGAAACCGATTTGCCGAAAGGCGCATTTTCAGTTTTACCCTGTCCGCGCGAGCTGGCCGATGTGCTGGTCACCGATGATCGTTTTAAATTACTCAGTTTTACCGGTTCCGATGTGGTGGGTTGGGATATGAAAGCGCGAGCTGGCCGCAAAAAAGTGGTTCTGGAGCTGGGCGGTAATGCCGCAGTGATGATCGAGCCGGATACCGAAATTAATGATGCCTTGATTACCCGTCTGGTTGGCGGTGCTTATGGTCATGCCGGGCAGGTCTGTATCAGTGTGCAGCGCATTCTGGTGCATCAGGATATTTATGCCGAAGTCAGAGATAAACTGCTTGCAAAACTCAAACATCTGAAAGCCACCGATCCAAATCTGAGCACAACTTTGGTGGGGCCGATGATCAAGGAAGCAGAAGCCAAACGCCTGAAAAAATGGCTGGAAAAAGCACTGAAAAAGGATGCCAGAATTCTGGTAGGTGGTGAGCTGGATGGAGTGATGTTCGCACCGACTTTATTGGAAAACGTGGATCATAATCTGGAAATTTACCGTGATGAAGTCTTTGGTCCGGTGGCGATGATTGAACCTTATCCTGATTTTGAAGCGGGGATTGCCTGTATCAATCGTAGCCGTTTTGGCTTGCAGGCCGGAGTTTATACCCAGAACTTGAACAAGATGCTGTATGCCTGGGATCATCTGCATGTCGGTGGGGTCATTATCAATGACATTCCATCTTTCCGGGTGGACAACATGCCCTATGGTGGGGTGAAGGATTCAGGTTTAGGCCGTGAAGGGATTCAATCTGCCATTCGCGATATGCAGGAAGAACGGATGCTGGTGATTAAATCTTAAGTAAATGACATCAATCGCTCAGATCCCGTGATGGATTTGCTGCAGGTCAGACCGGGGTATTGCAGTCCATTTTTAGATGTCAAAAATGCACGTGGAGCAGGGCGATCAGATCTCTGCTCCGCGCATTTCAGCTATAGAGTGGCTCACATCGCGATAAGCCTTTGACTTTAATTCTTCTATAAATATAAGGCGATTTGGATGATCGCAGCATGAGCTTTGCTTGACTACGGTTCTGTAGTCAAACTTAAGAAAGATATATTCCAAAAAGTTTGTCAATATATAACCTGTAAAATCAGGTAGGTTTCGTTGAATTATTGAACGCTTAATTCGAATAGATTATAAATGACGAATATTTTCAGCAGAATTTACAGAAAAAATTTAAAAAAGTCAGTATTGTTGAACCATCTACAAGGTCAGCTTTTTGATCAGACTTTAAGCAAGATGTAAGACCTGCTGACCTGTTTGTACATTAGAATTCGACGCCCAAAAGGTGCAGCTCTAATCCAAACACCCAAAATAATTGAAATGCTTCTTTATTTGCTTGCGCTATAACCATAACAAGCAGCATCTGAAGGGGTTTAAAGTTTAGGTGTTCTATGACAGAAACTCGTGAGAATTGGTCTGCACGATCAGGATTCATTATTGCAGCCATTGGTTCCGCCGTTGGCTTGGGAAATATCTGGCGTTTCCCTTATGTGGCTTATGAAAATGGGGGTGGGGCATTCCTGATCCCTTACCTGATTGCGATTTTTGCAGCAGGTTTGCCTTTATTGTTTTTAGACTATGCGGTCGGACACAAGTTCCGTAAAGCACCACCCATGGCCTATAAAAAACTCATGAATGCCGAATCCTTGGGTTGGTGGCAGGTGATGGTGACCCTGATCATCGGGATTTACTATGCCAGCGTCTTGTCTTGGGCCGGCAGTTATATGTTCTATTCCTTTGGGCAGCAGTGGGGCACAGATACCCAGGACTTTTTCTTTAACACTTATCTGCAAAATGGTGAAGGTTTAAGTTTAGGTTTTGTTCCTGTCCTGTTTTTCGGTCTGGTGGTTGTTTGGGCTGCGGTGATGCTGATTCTTTACGGTGGGGTACGCCGTGGGGTGGAACTGGCGAATAAAATCTTTATGCCACTTCTGGTAATTTTATTTTCTATTCTGGTGATTCAGGCGGTACGCTTACCGGGTGCAGTCGACGGCTTGAATGCTTTCTTTACGCCGAACTGGGAGGCCATGAGTAACTATAAAGTCTGGCTGGCCGCATTTGGTCATATCTTCTTCTCACTGTCGGTGGGCTTCGGGATTATGTTGACCTATGCCTCTTATTTGAAACGCAAAACCAACTTGACCGGTTCTGGGATCGTGGTAGCACTGGCCAACTCATCCTTTGAAATTCTGGCGGGTATTGGTGTATTTGCAGCGCTTGGTTTTATGGCCTTCAGCGCAGGTGCAAATGTTGAAGATGTCGTATCTGGCGGTATTGGTCTGGCCTTTATTGCTTTCCCGAAAATCATTTCCAGTTTAGGTGCAGGTGGTGACCTGTTTGGCTTCCTGTTCTTTGCTTCATTGACCGTTGCCGGTATTACCTCGATGGTCAGTATCCTGCAAGTTCCGATTGCCGCATTCCAGGACAAACTGGGCTGGTCGAAGAACAAGTCAGTCACGATTATTGCCGGTGGTTCAGCGGTGATTTCTACCTTGATGTTCTCGACCCATAGTGCGATTACCTTTGTCGACATTATTGACTACTTTGCCAATAATATCGGTATTGTCGGTGGTGGTTTGATCTCCATTATTCTGTTGTCGTGGTTCCGTCGTCCATTGATGAAGCAGCTGGAAGGCCATGTGAATCAGTTTGCCAGCGTGAAACTTGGTCGCAGCTGGAACTTCATGCTGACCGTCATCACGCCGTTGTCCTTATTAATGGCATTGGGTCTGACCCTGAAATCGATCATGGCAGAAGGTTATGGTGGCTATGCTGCCAGCACCCTGTGGATGGTGGGTGGAGGTGTCATGGCATTCTTTATTCTGGGCGCCATTCTGTTTAGTCTGGTCAAAGACCGTCATAGCTAGGAGAGCGATTATGAATACATCTGCACTGGTGATGATGATCATCTCTATCGTTTTATTGTGGGGTGGTCTGGTACTGTCCGTGATTCATCTGGCAAAAAATCCGGAAGAACCAGAAGACTAAAAATCTTCACATAAACCTACTGTTTTACTGTAAACGAAAGTCATTATCATCTATGGTGATAATGACTTTTTTAATGGCTGACGATTTGGCATGATTTCCGTTTCAGATGGACAAGTCTATACAGCCTTTGCCGTGACCTTCTTCGCTGGGCTTGCCACCGTGTTGGGTGGGGGACTGATACTGTTCCTTAAAATGTAGTTAAACATAGTCAAGGACTAATTCGCACTCTGTTAATGTCTTGTTGCCAAACGTGTAACTAGAGCCTGAGTCGGTCAGTTCCGACTTATAGCGATCAGTCCGTTCTTGCAATATACGCTTTACAGTTTT
>NZ_VPCG01000059.1:0-11394 GCF_013418355.1 Acinetobacter sp. YH12151
TTTTACTGTAGGTATTGAAGGTAATAATTGCAAAATAAGGCATCGAATTAGGCGCGGTTTTAGAAGGAGTTGTAATTTTTCAAAAAAGATTGAAAACCATTTTAAAGCTTTCGACTTAACCTTTTTTACATCAATAATGGCTTCATTTAATGTCAGCATACTTTTTGAAACACCACCCTATTTTTAAATATGCACCATCTGCAAAGTTATAATCTGCACTAAAACACAATAATGCAAAGATAAAATATGTAAATATTTTCATGATTTAAACTGGTTACTTATTTGAATTATTTAAACGATGTTAACTCCGAAACATACATAAAAAAAGGGCTGCTGACGCAACCCTTTTTTAATCTAAAACCGATTAACCAATGAACTTACGTGCATTACGGAACATACGTAACCAAGCACCATCTTGATCCCAGTCTTCTGGTTTCCAAGAATGCTGAATCGCACGGAAGTTACGTTCAGGGTGCGGCATCATAATTGTTGCACGACCGTCTTGAGAGGTTACACCGGTAATACCTTCCGGTGAGCCGTTCGGGTTCAATGGATAATGTTGTGTTGCATTCCCCAAGCTATCTACATAACGCAGAACCACCTGATTCGATGCGTTGAGCGCAGCAAAGTTTTCCGCAGTTGCAACCGCACGACCTTCACCATGTGCTACAGCGATCGGCAGAATCGAACCTTCCATGCCCTGAAGCAATACAGAGTTTGATTTTTCCACACGAACATTCACCGCACGTGCTTCAAACACTTCAGAAGTATTGCGGTGGAAACGTGGCCAAGCATCAGCACCCGGAATCAGCGGAGCCAACTGAGACAACATTTGACAGCCGTTACAGATACCCAGCGAGAAGGTTTCCTGACGGTTAAAGAATTTCTCAAACTGGTCACGCAGTTTAGTATTGAACAATACTGATTTTGCCCAGCCGCCACCAGCGCCCATCACGTCACCGTAAGAGAAGCCACCACAAGTCACTAAGCCTTCAAAATCATCCAGGCTGATACGACCTGCCAGCAAGTCACTCATATGTACGTCAACGGTATTGAAGCCGACTTTATCAAATGCTGCTGCCATTTCGATATGACCATTGACACCCTGCTCACGCAGAATCGCCATGTTCGGACGACGTGAATTAATGTACGGCGCTTCAATCGCTTCATTCAAATCAAATGTCGGTTTCGCAATGATACCTGCATGAGATTTGTCAGTGATAAGAGCAAATTCCTGATCCGCAGTTTGTACGTTGTCACGTAGGCGCTGGATTTGGTGGGATACTTCCGTCCAAGCCACTTGCAGATCAGCACGTTCAAGTACTAGACCGTTTACAGATAACTGATCCGTGTTATTTACCGTACCCACCACCTGAATGGCATCTTTCAGGGTAGATGCTGCAACTTCAGCTTGTAGCGCTTCCCAGTCTGCTTTGGCAATTTGAAGGACTGCACCAATTTCTTCAGCGAATAAGCTTGCAATTGATTGATCTTCTAGTGCTACACCCAAACGTGATGCGAACATCATTTCTGCAACAGTCGCCAATAAACCACCATCACCGATGTCATGATATGCCTTGATCAGACCACGGTTGTTCCAGTCTTGAACCAAAGCGAAAAATGCTTTGAAGTCATCGAAGCTGTCGACATCAGGCGTCACAGAACCGATTGCTTTATACACCTGAGACAGAATCGAACCACCTAGACGGAACTGACCTTTAGACAAGTCAATACGAACCAGTACCGACTCTTCATTTTTCAATTCAGGGGTCAATGTTTTACGAACATCGGTCACAGGTGCAAATGCAGTAATCACGCCTGACATTGGAGAAGTGACAGACTTGTCTTCGCCTTCGTCATTCCAGGTGGTACGCATTGACAATGAGTCTTTACCGACTGGAATTGCGATACCCAGTGCTGGACACATTTCCATACCGATGGCTTTTACACCTTCGAATAGCGCTTGATCTTCGCCCGGTTGACCTGCAGCAGCCATCCAGTTTGCAGACAATTTAATGTCGCTGATTTTTTCAATCTTTGCAGACATGATGTTCGAGATTGATTCAGCCACTGATAAACGTGCCGATGCAGCAGGATTGAGCAATGCGACTGGTGGACGTTCACCCATCGCCATCGCTTCACCGGTGTAGCCTACTAGGCTTGTCGTTGTTACCGCAGCATCCGCCACCGGAACCTGCCAGCGACCGACCATTTGATCACGTGCCACCATACCAGTAATCGAACGGTCACCAATACTGATCAGGAATGATTTAGAAGCCACTGTCGGGTTTTTCAAAACGCGATAAATCGCATCTTTCAGATCTGTGACTTTAGCCGCGTCGAAATCATCGCCTTTGCGTTCAATCGTTTCATATGAACGGCTCATACGCGGTGTACCACCAAGCATCACCTGCATTGGCATATCCACTGGCTTGTTGCCAAATAACGGATCTTCAACGGTTAAGTGACGCGCTTCAGTTGCTTCACCGAGTACCGCAAACGGACAACGTTCACGCGCACAGATCGATTCAAATAATTCTAAAGAAGATGGACGAATCGCCAGTACATAACGCTCTTGCGCTTCATTTGACCAGATCTCCATAGGCGACATGCCCGGCTCAAGCGATGGAATCTTACGCAGATCCAGCACCGCACCGAGTTCATGGTCATTCACCAGTTCAGGCATGGCATTCGATACACCACCTGCACCCACATCATGTACAGACACGATCGGGTTCTGGTCTTCCATGCGCCAGCAAGTATCAATCACTTCCTGACAACGGCGTTCCATTTCCGGGTTTTCACGTTGTACCGAAGCGAAATCCAGGTTTTCGCCGAGTTTACCGCTGTCTACAGAAGATGCTGCACCACCGCCGAGACCGATCAGCATGGCAGGGCCACCGAGCACGATCAATAAATCGCCCGGCAAGATTGGATCTTTTTCAACGTGATCTGGACGGATGTTGCCATAACCACCGGCAATCATGATTGGCTTATGGAAACCTTTAACATCGCCATTGATGTTTTGTTCAAAGGTACGGAAGTAACCATTTAAGGCAGGACGACCAAATTCGTTGTTAAACGCAGCGCCACCCAATGGGCCTTCAATCATGATTTGTAGCGGCGATGCCATACGCGATGGCTTGCCATAGTTTTCTTCCCAAGGCTGTTCAAAGCCCGGAATGTTCAGGTTAGATACTGTAAAGCCGGTTAAACCTGCTTTAGGCTTACCACCACGACCGGTCGCACCTTCATCACGGATTTCACCGCCCGAACCTGTCGCAGCACCGGCAAATGGTGCAATCGCTGTCGGATGGTTGTGAGTTTCCACTTTCATCAAGATATGCGCGGCTTGACTCTTATATTTATAAACCTGCTGGCCATTGTCTTCTTTGGTTGGATAAAAACGCTGGGTATCCGAACCGACAATCACCGAAGCATTGTCTTTATAAGCCGACAATACATCTGTAGGTGATTCTTTATAAGTATTCTTGATCATCTGGAACAATGACAATGGCTGAACTTCACCATCAATGGTCCATTCAGAACCGAAGATTTTATGACGGCAATGCTCAGAGTTTGCCTGTGCAAACATCATCAGTTCGATGTCATTTGGATTACGACCCAGCTTGATAAACGCTTCAGTCAGGTAATCAATTTCTTCCATCGACAATGCAAAACCAAATTCATTATTGGCCTTAACCAGTGCTTCTTTACCTTCACCCAGAATATCAATCGAGTTCAGTGGTTTTGGTGCTGTTTCAACAAACAGTACCGCAGCCTCTTCAATCGCATTGAATACGCTTTCAGTCATACGGTCATGCAAAATCTGTTGAACTTCATTTGATACGTCTTTTAGACCCTTCAACGTAAATAAAACGCCGCGCTCAAGACGATGAACCGGCGTATTACAGTTTTTGAAAATGTCTGTAGCTTTAGAAGACCAAGGCGAGATGGTGCCGACACGCGGTGTCACTAAAATTTGGATTTCATCACTTGCAGCCTGGTGCAATTCAAAAGATTGCCCATCGTTGAGAAGCTGTAAAGCTGATTGCTGTTGTTGCTCGCTGAGCGCTTGGTCAAAGAGGTAGACCCATTGACTTTCAATTGATTGAACAGAACTAATTGACGTCAAACGCGATAATAGTTGAGTTTTCTTAAAAGAAGAATGTGCGGGTGCACCGGCAACGATAAACATGCTGATTTTGGCTCCACGGGATGGTCTGAACAACCATGCCACAATGTGACTTGAGAGAGCACATATTCTACTGTGAAATAAGGAAATCGGCTAGATGGCAAATACGAAAACTACGGCTGAAATATTCTGTATTTTTAAAATATTGTGTTTATTTTCAGGCAGGAAAATTGAATGTAGTCGCGTAGATTAACACAATTTGTTAAAGAAAAATCAAAACCGATTAACAATAATTTCACTTAAGAAAATTGTATTATTTTTCAACAGCAAGACCACTTAAAATGCGTACAGAACTTATTCTTGAGCCGTTATAAAAAACTTATTAAGGATAGACTGAAACAGTCGAGTTCATTTTTTAGCTCATCTCTCTGTCGGCGAGTTGCACTACTGAAATAATTTTGTATCCAGCTATCCCCATTCCGGGCTCCATTGCAGGATTTAAGACTCTGCCCCGCTGTTCTCCCTTTTCGAGCCTGTCTGTATGAGCAAACTATATCGCCTGCTTCAATCGACTTCCAGTAATATCCGGTAGCCCAGATTACTCCGATCACTCATCTTAATATATGAACTCTATTCAAAGATACCTAAATCTCACATATAAGACCCCACCATAGTTTCTAATAAAGAGTGAGAATTAAAATCAATAGATCTACTTTAGTAAATGGATTTCCAGGATATTAAGTCTGTTTTCACCGATATATTAACCAAAAATATTGATTCAAATATTTCTTAAATTCTTCGCTAAAAAGAGCGAAATTACATGCTAATCAATTGAAAATATAAAGCTTAAATTCAAACTGATTCTCGGCCTCTATTCTTATGAAAAAATTCAGAATATATAAGCATCATCAGACATGAATTAATGAAAGTTTTTTAGGCTATTATGAAAAAAATCACTACTCATAATGAAGAAAATAAGAAATATTAAAATTTTGTTACTTTTTCATTTTCTGACTGACATCCATCTTTATTCTAATAAAAAACCATGCAATAAATACCTGTAATTCCTATAAAAATATATAACCAACAGATCTACATTTTATAAGATGTTGAAATCAAAAATAGCCTTATATCAGCAAAGAATCTACATAATTAATGACTTCATCAGTAAATTTGATGATTTTATGTTAACCTCTACGCCAATTGCTGAGGAAATGTCCACATTCAGGACGCATGAATCATCCTCTTTTCTGCTGCAGATATGAATATCCAATTGATATTCAGACGCTGGTTTTTTTATTTTCTGTAGCTTCACTGCTCTGTCTAATCTAGAGCCTTAATCTGTTGCCAATGATTTAATTTTCAAAAACAAAAGGTGACCCGCTTAAGGAGTATGTATGTTTCAATTCACTAGTACAGCAACTGTACTATTGATGGTGCTTTTCTATGGCATCACCTTTCTATTGTCGTTACGCATTAAGCAAAAAAATGAAAATGTCGATGGATATATGGTCTCGAATGGCTCCATCGGATTTGGAATGTCTGCGGCCAGTATGACCGCCACCTGGATCTGGGCCGCTTCATTTTATGCAGCAGCTTCGTCCGGATATAAATACGGTGTTTCCGGTGCCTTACACTATGGTTTGTGGGGTGCACTGATGATTTTATTTATCTACCCATTCGGCAAACGTTTCCGCGACCTGGCACCCAATGCACACACTTTGGCAGAAATCATGCATGCACGGCATGGCAACCAGAGCCAGATGATTCTGGCAGGCTCCAATATTGTCGGAAGCGTGATCAGTCTGATGGTAAACTTTACCGCAGCAGGTGCGCTGGTTGAAATTCTGTCTCCCCTCAGCTTTATCCATGGGGTCTTGATTACCGGAATTGGCGTCCTGTCCTATACTTTATGGTCAGGTTTCCGCTCCTCGGTATTTACCGACTTTGGTCAACTGGTCGCCATGATTGTGGCGGCAGTGATCATTATTCCGACGCTATTTTTCACCCTGGGCGGCCCCTCACTGTTCCAGACCGGCATGCATAATCTGCAACCGGAACAACTGGATTTCTTTTCGAAAACCGCATTTTTAGAACAGGGTGCACCATTTTTTGTGGCGGTACTGGCTTATGCAATTGGTAACCAGACCATCGCCCAACGCCTGTTTGCAGTGCGTAAAGACTTGATCAAACCCAGCTTCATTACTGCAACCATCGGTTATGCCGCGATTGTCGTCGGTTTGGGAATGCTCGGATTATTGGCACTATTTGCCGGGATTCAGCCGATTGATGGCAACCTGAACAACCTGATTCCACAAATGGCAGCAACGTATCTGTCTCCATTTATGGTGGCCTTACTCTTTGTCATGGTGATTGGCGCGCTTTCGTCAACGGCGGATTCGGATTTATCTGCCCTGTCTGCCATCGTAATGACCGATATTTATGGCAAACAGATTGCTAAAAATCGTCCTGATCCGAAGAAAATGCTGTTTATTGGCCGGATGACCATGATTGTAGCCACCATGCTCGGTATTTTAATTGCCACGCTTAAATTCGACATTCTAGCGATGCTGATTTTCGTCGGTGCACTCTGGGGTGCCATCGTATTCCCGGTGATTGCCAGCCTGTACTGGGACAAGGTCAATGCCCGTGCCTTTAACTGGTCTGTCGGTATCGCATTTTTAAGCTTTCTGGTGGTTCGATTTGAATGGCTGCCAATTCAGGGTCTGATCGCACTCAGTTTTGAGCTTATGGCCACCATCGGTATTGGTGTGGTACTGGGTCTGATGAGCTTTGGCTTCTTTGGCAAGAAAGTCGGCCTGGTGGTCGGTATTCTGGCCAGTATCGGCTTCCTTCCATGGACCATCGGCTTCCTGCGTGATTATGGCACGCTATTGAGTTCCCTGACCGCCTACGGCAGCAGCGCCATTGTCTGTACCGTACTGACTTTAATGAATAGCAAAGAACGATTTGATTTTAAACAAATCAATAAGATGGTGATTGAATTTCACCAGGTATCTGAGAAAAGTAAATAAGGAGATTTCAGATGAGTAGTCAATTTATGACCCTATATGTACTTTTTTGGCCATTGGTGGCGACGATGATTTTGTTCGTCATTTGCATGGGGGTCTATAAAGACATCCAGGAAGCCAAGATCAGTGGTGAAGATTTGCTTTAGTCCACTTCTATCATGAGATAAAAACAGGTCAATATGACCTGTTTTTTTATAGCGATTGTTCAGCTGAAATTTCCACAGGGTTTTGTTTGTTCCGACAATTCATGTCGCAGCACTCTAGTGCTGTTGCTACTTTTTTGGCATGATGCACTTAGCAAAGAATTGAATAATGATAAATGACTCAAATGCGTTGGTTAGAGCTGCTTTCGACAGTTCGGATTGGTAGTAAAAAGCAAAGTACTGAACTGGCACGTAGCCCGTTCCACAAAGATTATGACCGTATTATTTTTTCACAAAGTTTCCGCCAGCTGAACCGTAAAACTCAGGTTCACCCTTTAACCCAGCACGATGGTATTCATACACGACTCACACATTCACTTGAAGTGTCCTGTATTGGGCGTTCACTCGGGATGCTGGCCGCAGAGAAAATAAAAGATCAGTTACCGCCCTGGATTTCCCCGGCCGATGTCGGTGCCATTATTCAGGCTGCCTGTCTGGCACATGATATTGGTAATCCCCCTTTTGGCCATGCCGGTGAATATGCCATTCGAGAATGGTTCGACGATGCATCGCATACCGATTTTTTAAAAGATCTCAGTCCTGAACAAGAAGCCGATGTACGTCAGTTTGAAGGCAATGCCCAAGGTCTACGCCTGTTGACCAAAATCGATTACCATCCCAATGATGGCGGCATGCGTTTGACTTATGCCACGTTAGGGGCTTATTTAAAATATCCGTGGCTGTCAAAAACCATGGCATCTCAAGTCGATTTACCTGCCAGCAATCGGGCCAAGTTTGGCTGCTATCAGGCCGAGAAAGAGATTTTAAAGCAGATTGCAGAACAACTCGGACTGATTCAGTTAGCTGAATATCATTACTGCCGTCATCCACTGACCTATCTGCTCGAAGCGGCTGATGATATCTGTTATGCCCTGATTGACCTTGAAGATGGTATTAGCCTGAATATGCTCAGTTATGACGAAGTTAAGCCGGTCTTTTTAAATCTGCTCGGTGATTATGGTATTCCTTCTGAAATCGCCATGAGCAATACCACCTGGCAGCAAAAAATTGCCGCCTTGCGTGGTCGGGTCATGAAACGTCTGGTCGATGAAGTGACAACGGCTTTTGCCCGTCATCATGACCAGATTTTATCGGGTCAGTTACAAGGTACTTTATTGCAATATTGTACTGCGGACATTGAAATCGGGATTAATCGCGCCAAAGAACTGGCACGGGATAAAATTTTTGAGCATCCGCAAAAAGCAGGACTGGAAATTATCGCGCATCAATGTTTGCAAAATATTCTGGATGCCTTTATTCCCTTAACAACGCCGCATAAAAACCTGAGTTTTAAAGAACAGCGCTTGATGTCGATTCTGCAACGTTCAGGGGCGAATTTTAGCGCCAGCCATTATGACAATATCATGCAGGTGCTGGATATTGTTTCGAAATTTTCTGATCATCAGGCTTATAACCTGTCGCAGGAATTACAAGGCAATAAAGCCGGATTGTTATAAAATATTCTGCTGTATGGGAGGGTGATTGTAATAAAATCATCTATTTTACAGCGGCAGATTTTGCCTTTCCGGAAAATGCTGACTACTATGCAGCAAAACTGAATTTAGTGATGATAAAAGATGATTGGATGTCTGATTGGTGAAGTACTGGCTTTAGAAGCACCCACCGTACTGTTAAATGTAAATGGCGTCGGTTATGAAATTGATACGCCGCTGACGACTTTCTGCCAGCTGCAAAAAGGACAACAAGTCACACTCTGGACCCATCTGGCCGTGCGTGAAGATGCACAGTTGCTGTATGGCTTTATCAATGCTCAGGAAAAAACCATTTTCCGCACCTTACTCAAAGTCAACGGCGTGGGTCCCAAAATGGCCTTGGGTATTCTTTCGACTTTAAGTGTGGAAATGCTGATTCATACCGTTGAAAATGAAGATGTGAATACCTTGGTCAAAGTTCCCGGTGTCGGTAAAAAAACCGCTGAACGTTTAATGATTGAATTACGTGACCGTTTTAAAGCCATGGCTTCAGGTGCTGCGCCAAGCAATTCAACTGCACCACAGATTCAGTTTATGGGCAATTCAGCCGTGGCTGAAGCAGAAGCTGCATTACAGTCTTTGGGTTATAAACCTGCTGAAGCGCAAAAACTGATTAATGCGATTAAAGCAGATTACACTGAAGCCAGCGACATTATTCGTGCCGCATTAAAATCGATGAATCGTTAATACTGATTTAAATATTCGCTGCAAAATGAAGATGAGAAGGCAGCATGGATGCTGCCGCAGAAATATGGCATAGGATGTGCCATTATTTTTGCAAAGGGTTTTGTTACTTTTGCCCTGTCAAAAGTAAGAGCATGCCTGCACAATGGCATACGAATTGTTAAAGCATTTTGAGGCTATGACTTTATTCACCTCAAATAAACCATAGAGATTAACTCAAAAGATATGCAAGACCGTCTCATCAGTGGTTCTGAAAAACCAGAAGATCATTTTGATCGTGCCATCCGTCCAACCTCACTCGATGACTATATTGGTCAGCCTGTGGTTCGAGAGCAAATGGAAATCTTTATTGGTGCCGCCCGTGGCCGTGAAGAAGCGCTGGATCATACATTGATTTTTGGCCCGCCCGGCCTGGGTAAAACCACGCTGGCGAATATTATTGCCCGCGAAATGGGCGGTAATCTTAAGTCGACTTCAGGTCCGGTGCTAGAACGTGCCGGTGATTTGGCCGCCATGCTGACCAATCTGGAAGAAGGTGATGTCCTGTTCATTGATGAGATCCACCGTCTTTCACCGGTGATTGAGGAAATTCTCTATCCAGCGATGGAAGATTATCAGCTCGACATCATGATTGGTGAAGGGCCTGCTGCACGATCAATCAAACTGGATTTACCGCCATTTACCTTGGTAGCTGCAACTACACGTGCCGGTCTACTCACCTCTCCGCTGCGTGACCGTTTCGGAATCGTACAGCGTTTAGAGTTTTATTCGGTTGAAGATTTAACCCACATTGTCAAGCGTTCAGCCAATTTGATGGATGTACCTATGACGGGAGATGGCGCAAAAGAAATTGCCCGTCGCTCACGAGGCACACCACGTATTGCCAACCGTTTATTGCGCCGTGTCCGTGATTACGCTCAGGTCAAAGGGACTGGTGAAATCAATCAGGATATGGCCCAACGTGCTTTGGACATGCTCAAAGTCGATAAAGATGGTTTAGATACCCTCGACCGCCGTTACCTGTCGATGTTACTTGAGCGTTTTGATGGAGGCCCTGCCGGTGTTGAGGCACTCGCAGCAGCTATGGCGGAAGACTCAGGCACGTTGGAAGATGTAATTGAGCCTTACCTGATTCAGCAAGGTTATGTGATGCGTACTGCGCGTGGTCGTATTGCCACCAATATGGCGTATTTGCAGTTTGGGATGACACCACCTGAACCGAAAGAGAAGTGATTTCAAGAAGCAGCTTAGGCTGCTTCTTCATTTAGCATATTAATTAAAAATATGTTTAAACTTGCATTAATATATCCCAACTTATATTCAAGTTCTTCTAGTTGGTCAGTACAATCCTTATCTCCCAAAATACAGCTAATTAACTGCGTTGCCATATCTAATAAGTCAAATAACTCCTTTCTAACTTGTTCATCTAGCACCTCACCTGGTCTGATATATGAAAGCACCTTGGTTATACTATTTTCAAACTGATGGTAATTCAGCTTTAAACTTTCATTATCTAAACTGGCTATGTTTTTAGTAATCAAATATCGAAATTTAGCATTACTTAAAAAACCAATTCCATATGATGAAATTTCAGAAATTATAACTCTAAGGTTTTCTGCCCTACGTTGTTTATAGAGCGTTTTTAATTCTTTAACTTTTATTTCATTTTGGGATTTAATCAAGTCCTCATTAGACTTGATCTGTGATTCAGTTGATTTTTTGGTGGTGTTTCAAAAAGTATGCTGGCGTTAAACAAATCCGTTATTAAGGTAAAAGAAAGTCAAATCAAAGGCTTTAAAATGATTTTCGAGCTTTTTAGAAAAGTTGCAACTTCTCCTAAATCCACG
>NZ_VPCG01000060.1:0-11284 GCF_013418355.1 Acinetobacter sp. YH12151
CTTGTTGTGGTATTGCCACACTTGCTGCCACATCCTTATTTAAATTTTCTTTATTTTCAATATTTTGATCTGTTGTTGCATGCTGTGGCGTTTGGCTGTCGCATGCTGTAGCGTCAGGGTGTGGCACTGCTGTGGCAGGTGCCACACTTTTTAACTCAATAAGGGTCTGCATACGGTCAATTTGTTGCATCAAACGTTCTTCACGATCTTGATATTTTTTGACTTCATTCTCTAAATGAGCGATGAGTTTTTGTGTTGCGGTATCACTACTTTGTCTCTGTGGTTCAGTCGGTTTAGATACTTGGTCTGGTTCACCAAAGCATCGAATCACTTCGGCAATATCAAATTGGCCATCACTGGAACGTGATAAGCGTCCATTGCGTACAGCTCTGTAGATGGTCGATCGATCGATATTAAACTGTTTGGATACTTCGCTCAGTGAGAGTTTAGCCATTTAATTTTCAAGTCCTATTATTATCTTTGAGAGAAAATAATATAAGCATTAGCATATATTTTATGTCAAAACTGACCTATATATTCGATGTATAAAATATACCGCAGATTTAGAATACTAATTTCAACTATATAATATTTAATGTTTTTTTATAGCTAAAAAACGAAGAAACCCTGCTTGACATAAGTCAAGCAGGGCTCTATATTCGTCGATACGCAGTTATTTGATGAAGCAACATCAAGTAACGAAGATCATAAGGTTTGACGACCGTTATGATTTCACCCAAAGGCTTTTGTACCGAACTCTATTTTCACTGTTATGTGCAGTAATATCAAGCCCAAAATGATAAGTCTTCGTTAGTTAAGTGTTTTTTTTCATCAAATAAGTATCCTAGATCGAGCTTTGCCTTCTTCTGCGTGTCCGTTTTAACGGTTGGCATGCAGTACGTGTGGTAGGAATAAGTGTCACTGGCGTACTGTAGCTATAGTCGAAAGGCTAAACCGCTTACAGGGGAACTTCACATAGGCGGAGCGTTGGGAGTAGTTGCATCGGACTGTTAAGTTGTACGTTGGGGAAACCCTCGCAGAGATACAGCCGTGTAGCGACAGGGAGCGCGTGGAGAGAGGTGCAAAACCTTGAGTCCTTGTCTGCATAGTTTGCAAAGCTATGTGCGGATACGACCGATGCGTGGCTCCGTCAGCCCAATCAGGTTATTCGGCAATACTTAAGGGATGTTGATTTTTCTTAAAATCACGCCCTTAGGGTGAGTATTGCCGAAACTCTCTCAACGTTCACCATCAGCCCGAGCAAAGCGAGGGGTGTGGGGTACTTGAGAGAGTGAGAGCACTTAGTAGAATGCTTTTATTTATCTTTGATCTAATTGATAGTGTCATTTAAACGCAAGAAATAGGGGGTTATAGCTCGATTAACTCTTTTTCTAATCAAAGATATATTCTCAAAATAAGATAGCTTAGATCGCAAACCAGAAAGAAATAGAGATGTTTATAATCATACAAAGATAAACCCAGCCTCTTAAAGAGGACTGGGTTCTTAAAACCACTCGTTTGTACGTATTTATACTGCATCAACAGTTTGAAAATATCCTTGTCGGCCAAGACAATTCATTCTCACGATTGTAGAATCGTTTTAAGACAGTTTTTCAAGTAAATCATGCTAGCCAAAGCATGTTGATACCACTCGATTATTACTTGAAAATTCTGTGTTCATTCACCTTAAACATCACCAACTTATCGGTATAGACTTTCCCAATTAACAGCGCTTACGTTTTTATTCGCTTGAACTGTCTGCAACCTCGATGTAGCAAAGGTTTTGTACTTGTCTGATTCTCTAACACTTCTAAAGATCGTCACCGACCACCACCTCGTTGTTTGCCTAGAATCGCTTTCCTGTGAACCTATCAATCAGAAATTAAATATCTACAACTCAAACGGTGTGAAGTGCGCCCACGTTAGTTTACTTGTCTTTGATTTCAATAAGAATCATTGAAATCGAGTAGTACGCTTATCTCTAACTTAACTAAAATCAATTCCATACTTCGCTAGACCGCAGTTCCAAGTCTTTTCTAGCTTATATTTCCTAGTTAAATTAATAAGGTAAAGCACTTACTCTACGCATATCGACTGCCACCAACTGTTCTGTAGTTGTATGTTGACAGAGCCGACCTTACAGGCTTGAGCTATCCATTGACCGCCAAAGCAAATTGCAACGTATTCCTACGAGTTCAACAATTCACCGTGACGTGCCGAGAAATCCAGTTTAACACCTCATTCCCCTATGACCTCACGATCATCTCAAAAGCCCACCTGTGCGCCCTGACTATGCCCTTACGAAGCATCTGCCAAGCGGTTATTAACGCCCTTAACTCAATCCTTGAGATGGCTCACCGTAACAAATAAAACAGGGTTAATTCACTAAGTTACCAGTCGTATGTTTTAAACGCTGATAACCCGTCAATGCCCGTTTCCGTGTCGCCCTACTTGCATCCTGTAAAAACAGGAACATAACTTTGTAACAGGTAGAAAACGGGATTCACACCCGTCAGCCCCTATCGTAGCCGCACCAACTACCTTTCGGACGTATGCAGCTTCACCGATAAAACTTTTCACAACTTGGCAGGTTGCGAAAAGGGGTAATGTTGTTTGTTCATGGTTGGCAATCCACGAACAAACAATTTAAGGAAAATCGAATGTATGGATTGGCAGTCCAACTGAAAAACAATATCTACAAGAGCCATCTTATGCGTAGCAGATATCATGTCAAGTCAAATTCCCGGAACTGCTTATTATAGAATAGCCAATTTTGGCTATTATCCTTAAAAAAGTGATCTTTTAAGATCACTATTAAAAAAATTATAGGAATATCTTTAAGAATCTACAAATGAGGGTATATTAATCATTAAATTTTTGGACTAAATAAGAAAAAATGATTTATTACACTACTGGCATCAAAGAGTTTACGCATACCACCCTTGCTTGCTTTTCCAAAGGCTATGATTTGGCAATTTTTGTTAAACCAAGCAGTTTTAGTAATGCAGAATCGATGCTTGAGAAATGGAATAATCGTTATGATTTGCTAAATACACCACAACAGCAATATCGGAAGTTTTTGTCCGGACAAAGTACGTTTTCTTGTATCGTGGCGAATGGTTGCTGTTTTCAGAAAGAAAATCTTAGTGAAGCCGATTTTTACCGTTATTTACGTGATAAATCGAAAAGTGAAAATAAATTATATGCACTTAGCACCCCGACTTTGCTTTTGCTTTGTCGTGTAAATGACTTACTTCTACGCTTGCCTGATGGTGAGATTATCCAAAATAAATATAATCATCTTGATTATTTAAATGATCAAATTTCTAAACAGGTTAAAGGTGCTGAAACTTTCGGAAAGATATCCTTAACAATGGGTGAATATACTTTTTTACAGCTTACAAAACGAGCTAAAAGTATCAAAGAATTACAAGAAATGGGTTTAAGTGAAAATACCAAACATGCCACCAACTTTACATGGCGTTTGAAGCAAGAAGCGTTTGAAGCTGTGCGTCAACGTGGCGTTAATTTGGTGAATAGCTTTCAAAAAAATAAATCCAATACTGATGTAAAAGAGCATTTTGAAAAGTACCTTTTAAGCCTTGAGGGCTATATTGGCTACCGTGGTGTACGTGTGCAGATCGGTAAGTTATATGGCATGTTCACTGCCTATTTCCAGTCAAAAATGAACCGTAGTTTTTTAAGTGCAGGTGGACGAAAGTTAAATCTAAGCTATGTCCGTGCATCAACGCCAAAAATTAAAAATAATACTGAAATCTATACCTATTTTAGGGCTATTAAGGATGAAGCTAATCAAAGCTCAAGAGAACTACTTCTTACATGGAAAGGCACTGATGAAGGGAAGAAGTTTTTAGCATCTAAAAGCAGTGACGGCTATGTTTATAGCGATAATTACTACAAGGATATTGAGTGATGGCTAAAACCCCTTATTTCAATAAACGTAAATGGTTAGAGAGCAGACAGGATAAAATTACAGAGCTATATCGTACTGGTAAAAGTTGGCTTGAAATAGTCGAGTATTTAAAAATTTCTCATGCGATGCCTTTCCCCCTGACTGAGCCTGATTTTTTTAAATATTGTGACTTTCTACTTGATGAAGTTGCTACTAATCATCTTGAGCAAAATATTGAGTTACAGCACCATATTAGTGAATTAAAAAAGCAATTTTCTACAGTAGAGAAAGCTAAAGCCGCTTTGTACCAAGAGAATGAAGCTCTTAAAGACAAAAATATAAAATTGACTGCCAGGATCAAGCAGTTGATTGAAGAATCTAAAGAGCAGGATGAAATTATTGAGGCGGGTCAAAACATTAATTCCGAGCAGGCCAACAAGCTTATTAAGCAGATCAATTTAAATAAACAAGTGGAGCAATCTAATACTGCGCTATCACTTAAAAATGAACAGCAGGCTGGAAAAATAGAAAAAATTTCAAAATATATTGATGTTATTCAAGCGGAAATGGATAAGTTTGCAAAGTCAGAGGTAAAGTATAAAGAGCAAATTAAAATAGCTCATGATACGATTTTTAGGCTTAAAGCAATGCTAACAGTGCTACTTATAATATTGTTGGGTTTCGCTTTTAAATCGAATATATTTGCGTAGAAAAGAGGATTTTAAAGAAAGCAAAAAGGCTATCTCAATCTGTAAAGAACTGAGTTGATTAGTCTTAATATTTTGAAATTTGTAGTGTCTTTTATTCTGAAGTATCCCGATGAATTTCGTAAGTAGGGCATAACGTTACTTTGGAGTACACCCCAAAGTAACGTCACTTCTCTCTGAATCCGAAACCTAAAATCAATGTCTTAGAAGCCGTGGAACATCAATTTTAGTATGCTCAAAGAAAGTCTTAGATTTATACGTGACAATAAAAACCCAGTTCTATGCACTGGATTTTTCTATCTGGGGCTTAAAGTTCAAATTTCGAATAAGAGATTTTATGTTAAATAAAAAAGCAGCCTTTGCTGCTTTTTTATTTCTTCCTTTAGAAATTAGAAGCCTTTTTGTCATCGAATAAACTTAATTGCTCTTCCGTGCTCAAATAGTGTTCTAATTTTTGTATTAGGTGCCACATCACTACAGGCGGAATTGCATTCCCAATTTGACGATAAGCATCTCCTTGAGATCCGACAAAATTGAAATTATCAGGAAAAGATTGAATTCTAGCTGCTTCTCTTGGTGAAAATCTTCTGTAAAGCTCCTTTTCAGGATCTACCAGTAAAACAGGATCACGAGAGTTCAAACTAACTTTAGCTAAATGGCTAGTAATAGTGAGACACTGCTCGTTAAGATCTTGTGCTAAGGCCCGTTTCATATTAGGTTTTGCTTTTTTTACACCTTCGACAGCTCTTTGAGAGAAGAAATATTTTTCATCTTCAGGCCATAAACTATCAATTACATCTTTTAGCTTAGATTTTGGTTTTAGCCCTTCACCATGAGTAGAACTTGGAAATTCGAAGGTTTGAGCTAAGTCATTTCTGATACCAATGATAAAAATACGCTCTCTTTTTTGAGGGACCCCGAAGTCACTAGAATTAATTAGTTTATGGCTAATGGTATAACCAATAGACTCAAACTGTTTACAAGCCAAATCAAAGTAATATCCCTGTTTTAGGCGATAGAATCCCTTAACATTTTCTGCAATAAATGCTTTTGGCTTGGTTTCCTCAATAATTCGAGCCATTTCCCAAAAAAGCTGAGATTCTTTCTTTTCAGGTTGTTTACTTGGATTGACTGTTGAAAATGGCTGACATGGGAATCCTCCAACTACGACATCAACTTGACCTCGAAGATGACTTAAATTCAGTTCATTTATATCAATGACTTCAGCTTTATGTGAGAAGTTAGCATTATATGTATTGACTGCTTTTTCATTAAAGTCTGAAGCATGAACGACCTTAAAATTCTGCTTTTTATATCTTTTATTAAGATAGCTAAAACCGCCCAAAATACCTTGGTCAGCACCACCACAGCCACAAAATAAAGATACCACGTTAAACATCTTGGAATGAACCTGAGTGATTAGAGAAAGAGAGGCGGTATGTTAGAGGAATGGCAGAAAGAGTTCCATCTGAATAATGTTTGAATGGATTTTGAATGCGGAATAATTGGACACCATTGTTATGGAATATCACACGATAAATGTAGAACTTATCTTGATGTTGTTCAGCAGCAATCCATTCATTTTTTGTAACGTTAATCACATCCTCCGCAAAGTTTTTAGGCATTGGAGTTGTTCTTCGAGTGGCTTTAACTTCAATATATTTTTCTACAGTATCAGTGTAAGAGTACGACTCAATATCAAATCCTATCCCACGTAGATGAGCTTTATTTTGAACTTTGTGTTCTAAAGCATAAGGTTTTAGTAAGTTTTTCTCATATTCGAAAACGAAAGCCTCACCAGCATCTCCAAGATCTTTTGTATTAGCAAAGCTTCTAGTGATATTTGGATCTATATTAGGGATGTGAGAAAGACCTGATGTTAAAATTTCAGATACATTACTATTAAGCAATTGAGGTGGGACATCAGATATTTTAGATATAAAGAAATCCCATGAAATCTGTAAAGCTTTATAGTTCTGAACTTTATCTAGATCATCATAAGCATAGAAATTAAAATCAGGATCTTTTAAAGCCAAATCAATCATAAACTCAATAAAGTCTCCCTCGTTCAAATTAATTTTATATGAGGTCCCACAAAGAGTGATGATATTTGCTAATTGTAAAAGAGTGAGCTGCTCTTTTACATGTTGATATAAATACGATGATGCTTTGTTATTAGGGTTTGGAATTTCTCTTAATATTTTTGAAGCAACATCTATCTGAATTTGTTTTACTACTTGTTCAGGGGTTGCCTGTCTTGTTAGAACTGATTTTGAATTAAGAACATAATAGCCAATTTGCTTTACATTTAAAAAAATTTTTAGATCATCGCATAGTTTTAAGACTGCTATGAGAAAGCATAATTGTCGTATATTTACACCGAGCTTTATTTGTTCAAATACAGTGTAATTGGCATTCATACCTGAAGGAAACTGCATCTTTAAACATAAATCTTTAAAGAATGCAGGTTGGTCATTGTCTTCTAAAAGTTTTAATGTGCGTTCAGAAATATGTACTACTTTTTGAGCATCAATGTAATACATACCGAATAGTTTCCCTGCAATTTCGGTCCTATGATTATCCAAAGTTTTCTTGGTAGTAGCTTCACCTAAGAGTTGAGCTAGTTCCTGATTAAAAAATTTATCAAAATTTTCTTTAGACGTAGGACATATCTTAGAAATGACAGAAGTATAGTAAGGTAATAAATTATCTAACTCGGCTTGAGCTTTTCCTCGAATAATTGCACAACGAAACTGTTCGGCATGTATGTAAGTCATAGTAATTTATAAAGAATTTCAGCAATTTTTTGTGCTAATAATGGTGGCACAGCATTACCAACCTGTCTATATTGACTAGTACGGTTTCCAATGAAAATAAAATCATCAGGGAACGATTGAATACGAGCACACTCTCTCACAGTGGGAACACGATTTGCTTTGTAATGGAAATGATGGTTATGTCCTGCATCAATTGTGAAGCAAGGCTTTTTACTATTCATTCGAGTCCAAGCAATATTTACTTTCCTTGTTAAGCGTAATTCTTCAGGAAGATCTTTATAGTTACCACCATCTGGAACTAAAGCGATAATATTCTTGGTTTGTTCTTTATGATCAACTGCTTGATGATTATGAATTTTCTTGCTGTTAGCACGCATCAAACTTTGATAGGTATTGATAGGCGGGAATAAATAATCCTCGACTTCTGATCCTAAGGATTCTTCTAACAAAGGTAAATCTGATAGGGCATCACCAGTTGTAACTGGAGAATTAATTTTTAGTGCTTCTAATTCATGAATAGGGAACATTCCATCTCTTAAGCCAATGAAAAAGGCACGCTTTCTGCTTTGTGGAACTCCAAAATCAGCAGCATTTAACTTTAAAACACAAACGTCATATCCAAGCTGATTTAAACCCATGACAATTTGATTTGCAAAGTCACCTTTATTCATGCTGAGAATGTTTGGGACGTTTTCTATAACAACAGCCTTAGGGGAATACTTTTCAACTAGTTTTAAATAACTAACAAATAATGTATTTCTTGGATCGTTAATATCTCGTTTTCCCGCGATAGAAAAGCCTTGGCAAGGTGGACCTCCTAGCATGACGTCAATGTCTTTTATTTCAGAAAAAGCAGGATTATCAATATCAGAAAGATCAATATTATAGGTGCTAGAACCTATAAAGTTTTTGGAAAAAGTTTGGAGAGCAGGTGCATTATTATCTATGGCTGCAACAGTCTGAAAACCTGCTTTATGGAAACCGAGAGACAGGCCACCAGCACCTGAAAATAAATCCAAAGTACGTAAAGACTTCAAATTAAGACCTTTAGAATTAGAAAATCAGAGAGGATGATAGCGAAAGAAATAAGTTCTTGCCTGAAATTTTCTCCAAAAAAAGGTACTCTAATCTAGTAATCTATTAGTCAGATGTTTTTATGAACAAAATCAAAATTGTTAAAGGATATGAATGCTATCCGAAAGATAGAAAAGATAAACCACAAAATTTTGTGGCTACTACAAATGCTAAAGGTGAAATTGTTTCTCTAGAGTTGGAATCAGGAGTAATTCTAGAAAATACTGGCAAGCAACAAAAATGGCAAAATCCTAATAATCAAAAAATGTATGTCATCATTGGTTAAGATTTCCTAAAATTAACATAATACACCTTATGCGAAGTCAAAAATGGGAGCCTTAAGCTCCCATTTTTACTGTATTTTTTTGAAAATTTCGTATAACGGCCATTATGTTAAATGGAAATAAATTTGGTGGAAAGTTCTAGTTTTTTTTAAATAATCAAAGATAAAAGACTATGTAAACTTATTTTACTCTCTAATAAATGTTTTATAATTTCACGACTATATTTTTTATTATTTTCAATGAACTGGATACTATAAAAATGTTTAAGAATATTGCTATTGGGGTTGCTGTTATATTTTCATTATATGGTTGCAGTTCTTCTGCACCTTTAAGAAATCAAGCGCATGTAAAATCGATGTCCCCATCAGATTTTCAAAGATACTTAGATGAAGATATACAGATAAAATCTCAAATTAACCTTCCTCCGCCTCAGACAGAAAATGAAAATTGGGTTGATACTCAAAAGTCTAAATGTAAAATTTTTGCATCTTCAGAATTTAAAAAAAATGATCCTACTGTGAAATTCTATTGGGATGGTGAGTGTAAAGATGGTTATGCAATAGGATTAGGAAGAGAATTTTCTATTGGTAAACAAACCTATGTGGAGGCTATTGGAGAATATGAAGGAGGAAAAAAGCTACCTCAATATTTTTATCAATTTAATAAAGCCAGCAAAATATTCCAGATAGGTCATTATGAAAATTCATCCAAAAATAAAATGTTCTTCCAAGGTATGTTAGATAACAACAATATTTTTAAAAAAAGTATTATTTTTCATGACTATGACCATAAGGATATGTATGAAAAAATGTCTTTTGATGATGCAGGAATACAAGGAAAATTCTATGCAAGTGCAGGTGGGTTAAATATAAGCGAACAGATTTATAATTCTGATCCTTTAGTAAAACAGCAATTAGCAGTGCAAGCGAAACAGAAGAGACTATATACTTTTGAATCTTTTAATAATGGTAGAAAACATTTTATAGATTTGAGTTCTAATACCCCAATTTTAGTAAATCCTTCTCAGAATTTACAGGATTTTATTATAGATAAAATGTCATTTATTGATAAAAAAACAAGTGATTACAATGATGTAGATTTTAAAGATACTTTGAGTGCTGAAAAAAAGGTTAATACTTATATTAATTTAACTTGTACTTCTTCTAGCTATCTTAAAGAAGTTGGAAAAGATAATTATTTTGCAATTTGTTCTCCTTATAAATCTTTAGGAGTGTTTAAAAATCAAATCGAGCAAGGAAAGGCATTTTTAAATCAGCAAAAGCAAAAAAGATTAGCAGATGTACAACAATATATGGCTAATCAACAACTTCAAGCTCAACAAGCAGAACAATTAAGATTAGCACAGCAACAAAAGGCTCAAGAGGGCTGGACTGCTTTATTTAATGCAATTACTGAGGTAAGTAACGGAGTTGCGAATAGCTATAATCAACAAGCAGAAATGTATAGAAATTTCAGTAATAATATGCCTACCCAAAGTTTCCCAGCGCTAAATAAACAAAAGTCTACTTATAACTGTATCAATATTGGGATAAATACGACTTGTAGAGAACAGTAAGAATTTATGTAGAGAATTGCTACGTGGATGAATGAGCAGGATTGCCCTATTAATTTAATGTGATACACGTAAATTCTAGAAAAGAGAGACCTAATGGTTTCTCTTTTCTTAGGCTATGAGTCTTGTGGATAGTTGAACTAATGGTAAGTTTTTCTAAAATTAACATAATACACGTTATACGAAATGCGTTATAATTCTCTTTAGAAATCAATGCTGTAGTTTCTAGTTGATAGCCCATCTTCCCCAAGGTGGGCTTTTTTTATGATTTTTCATGTTCCACGCTCAATAAGTAAGCAATGTTCCACGGGTTTGTTCATCTCAGTTAAACAATCCATATGAACGGTGGTGCAGGATATTATTGCCAATTTTCACCCTATTTCTTCTTGTTTTGTGGTCCTCTAATACTAAATAATTTGATCCGGTGCTTTGCTAATAGAGGTAAATATGTCAAATCAATATCTAATTGATGAAAGTGACAAAGAACGCGAGATTGCTCATGTCGCAGCGCGTGTACTTCAAGAATGCTTTATCGAAGCAAAACAAAATGGTCCTGTTCTTTATGTTGAAAATGATGTCTTAGTGAGCAAAGCACCGAATGGTGAACCAACTGTGGTTAAACACTTATATGGTCGTAATCCAGTTCACCGAGTGGTTAATCGAGGCACTTTTAAAATTAAAAAGCGTCAGGTAGAAGATTGACGTTATTCATCATCGTTGAATACGGCATTTAATACACGCCCAAATAAGCCCCGTTTTTTAGGTTGTGGTGCTGCCATATTTTGCAACGTGGCACGCTGTGGCGTTTGGCTGTCGCGTGCTGTGGCATCTTGTTGTGGTATTGCCACACTTGCTGCCACATCCTTATTTAAATTTTCTTTATTTTCAATATTTTGATCTGTTGTTGCATGCTGTGGCGTTTGGCTGTCGCATGCTGTAGCGTCAGGGTGTGGCAC
>NZ_VPCG01000061.1:0-11260 GCF_013418355.1 Acinetobacter sp. YH12151
ATTATGTTAATTTTAGAGAAACTTAAGAATTCTTTTTATATTCAGTAATACTATATTTTTTTGCACTTGTTAAATAATTCAAATTTAGCCCTTTAGAATTTTGTTCTTTATTACCAAAACTTCCAGACCAACCAACTTTGACAAAAGGTGAAGTTACAGCAACTAATGTTCCTAGTGGAATTGTCATTCCTGTCATGGAATCACAGAACAATCCTGCGGGAACATTTTTAACAGCTTCCATAATGCTAGTTGAACTAACATCAAACTCTAATTTTAAGTTGCGTTTCAGCCCCTCTCCAAAACGTTCTTTAAATGATTTATTTAGATCATCAATACTTGCTTTTAACTCGATTCTCATATCAAGTCGCATAGCATCAATATCATCTGACGTAGCTATTTTTTCATATAAGCTATTGAGAGAAATATGAAGCCTGTTTAACTCATCATGTCTACGATATTTGAACTCTAAAATATCAATTAAGTTAGTATTAGCGGACGGTGTTGGGAGAGCATTAAATAGCTCAAACTTTAAAATATCTTTTTTGATCCGATGGTCAGGATGAATAAATGGTTCTATCCCAAAATGATGCATTGCCCATGAAGTATCCTTTTTTTGAGACTTCATGAAATTTAAGGTTGCATCTAGTTCCTTTAAAGATAGCTCAGGGCCCTTATCAGTCGAAAATGATTGTAAGTTTGTAGTAGGTCTATATAGTATTCCAACAGATTTAAAAATTTCTTCCTGTGGCAACCCTATATATATCAATCTATTAGCTGGGACTACTATATGATCCCAATATAAAGAAAAATACTTCATATCATCTAAAGTAAGCGCACTAGACAGTGAAATACCATTATCTGTGGATGCAAACGAATAAGAAGATGTAATTAAACCTCTTTGAACTTCACCCAAAGTATTTTCCTCTGCAAAATTTAATATCTTCTGTGAGATTTTTTAATAATCCCTATAACATCACTTTTATCACAAACTATTAGAAATTTAACGCGCTCACTTTTAAAAAGCTGATTACTAATAGCAAAACTTTCATTTCCACCACATATTTGGAAATTACTTTTTAATCTCAATGAAGCTAATACATCTTCAATTTTTATATCATTTAAATCAACAATTAACTCACAATCTTCGTTTGATAGAGATAGTACATAAAGTGCTATATCAGACTTTTCAAATACTGATTCAATTTCATCTTTTTTATAAAGAAGAAATGCTTTCTGTGGTAACTGATTTATTGAAAGATTTTCAGAAATAATATGGAAATTAGAATCACATCTATCCTGAAAAAGAGGTCCTTTTCCACCTTTAGAAGATGGTTTTGTACGAAGCATTTCATTAACAGTTCCATAGTGCTGTACCCATTTTCGTACATTTTCTGAGATCATATCTAGAAAATTCAATAATCTAGAGTAAAGATTACTGAGATTGAGATCTAAAATTGGTTCATGATGAGCAATTCTATTTCTTAAATGATTTAAACGCTCTAAATCTGTTTTTATATCTTTCCTTGAAATGTGCTTAGGAAAAATAGAGTGAAGATTTACCTGCCATAGAGGACGATCATACTCATCGCGAAATAAATTAGACCAGAAATCAAAAGTCAAAGTCGAAACAATGTCACAATTTTTATTAGTTTTAGCCCTACTAATTGCCTTTTTTAATGAGCCTTCACTATATTCATTGAGTATGTCTATAAAGACTTGATTAAAAAAATAATTTTCTCCAAACTTTTGTATGAGGAGCTCATTAATTGTATTTCGAACAGTAACTTCTAGAATTTGAAGAGGAAAAAGGAAAGCCTTAGCTAATCTAGCATTATAAAGATATAGCTCAAATGCATAATCTTTATTAAAACCAGCTCTTTGCAAATATGTTCCAAATCTTTTATCAGATAAATGATTAATGATTTCTTGACCATCATTAAGATATGTAAATGGAACTTGACTTTGAGCCATTAAAGTACCTAAAATGTTTATATGTTGACATACCTTCAAGTATATCAACACAAAAAAGTAGTTGATATATAGACATATTTCTATAGTTGCCCCTCTGTCATATTGACACGCGCTATCAACAAAAGATTAGAGCCCCGAGACAGATCTAGTATCCCTCTCGGGGTTTCGCCTTTTTATAGATCCTAAAATCCTACTTAACATAAAATCTCTTATACGAAATTTGCATGTTAGAACCTATTCAAAGTCCGTATTTAATAGCTTCTCTTAGCGGATTTACTCATTTTCAAGCACTTGTAAGTAAAGCTCATCCGCTTTTTGAGCAATGGCTTTGCCATTCTCACGCATTTCTAATTCTTTAGCTACATAGGCTTGAATCGGTATGTTGTAATAGCCACCACCATAGTAGTCTTTAATGAGTTTCAAAGGCACTTCCACACCATATTCATCAAAAAGATTACGTCTGTAATTATATTCATGGATCGTATCCGCATAGGTCGGCAATCGGGGTAGATAGGTCAAGTGTGGTGTAGCAATTTCCATCTGCATCCATGTTTTCTGCTTCTTAGACCTGTACTTTAAAAAACGCTGTGCAAAATGGATAATCTGCCCTGCTTGGGAACGGCTTGCTTTGAAAACAGACCATGTTTCAACCATCAGGAATAGATTTTTAATGTCGGCTCGGTTCTTCTCTGCTAGAGAACTATTTTTTTGACTAGCCAATTTATTAATAGAATCAGTAAATTTAGTTTTAATTTTTTCAATACTTTGCTTTGTATATCGCCAAGTCCACGTATAAGCCCTTACTCTGTCTTTGTAGTCTTTTTCATCACCCAAGATGAGCTGTTTATAAGTCTTATGCGTATCTCTAAAAAGCTCCATAGTCACCAGGGCAGTAGGTTTGACAGCAATTGGATTTTTTAAGACAAATTGTTTTGGCTCATTATCTTTGAAGTAGTCTGCAATCAAGGTCTTTTCTGCTGAGATCGAATCAAGATCCCACTTAAAGCCTTTGTACTTCTCTTTAAGAGTCTGAATCTTCAAACGCTCCGACTCTTTGGCAAGTTTATTAATCTCAATACCGTTGAAAGTATTGAAATCTCTACTTGTAGGCGTAGTGAATAAGCAATACAGAAACCATTTATTTTCATTAAAGACATCTCTTTGCACGATCATCGTGCAAATAGGATGACCCTTTTCTAGGCGGTAAGAACGCTGTCTTGGTGAAATACCCAACTCATAACGCTCTGTCATCTTATCCAAAACGGATTCAATGGATTTCTTAGAACTGTCGTACTCAAAGCTGAAATAAAAATATGCGCCATTGGCAACATGGTCAGCGAGCCGTTGCATTGTAAATTTTGTGTGTGGACTAAAAATTATCATCCAAAATATTTCCAATCATTGTTATCAAGGGTTAATTCACAAAATACGCTGTTTTTTGATCAAAAACTAGCATTGTAATCGAGTAAAAGGATTTTTGGTTTTTAGCTGTTTTTTGCTTTTTCCATAGCGAAGCTATGGTGAACTTGCGAAGCAAGTTTTAAGGACTTCTAGACGGTGTTTGTAAGAGGGTAATAAGTAGTTCCATGCGAACGCACCTAGACAGCATATTTTTTGTGCATTATGATTTTCTCATCAGTTGTGAAGTGTGTCTGACCAACGCACCTAAAAGACCTAACCGTTTTTTAGTGTGCCGTTAGGCACACTAAAAATTTTGATTTTCAACAGCTCACAGTGGAAAGGTTGACAGCCTGAAAACTGCTTGACGAAGCGGACTGCTGCGGAAACGTAGCTCGGTACGCTTTGATGAGGGCTGATGAGGGGTGGCTTTTGCCTACCCTCAAATTCTACTCAATCCACTTCATTGTTGGTTCTTGAAGTTGGGCGACAAGGAAACGGAATCACCGAAAGGTGGCGAATGGGTTAAACCCCATTCTAGGCTGAAAGGGCTGAAATCCTGCTTTTGAAGAAATAGTGAGTGAAATCCATAGATGGAGAGTAGCGTTAATAACTACCGTTCTTCGCTGAATCTTTATGGTTTGGCGAGGTGCGTGGCACACACGATGGCTTCTGCGGTATTCGAGAGGGTACAGGCGATCAAGGTGAAAGCTGGCGAGAGTGGCACTTTTGGGTCAGGTGGTGAATTTGTCGTGATGACATTCCATTTTGGCTCGAAAGGTCGATGTATAGCTTAAACGTGTTAAAGGTGGGGAGAGATCCTCATCGACTGTGCTAAGTAAGTGTTCTACCCATGATGATATTTTTTAAGCTGCGGAATCGGTATTTTGGAACTGCGTACCGAAAAGCAAGGAAAAAGCTTAGAAACTTAGTGGATGAACGTACTGCTTGTTAAGACTTCAATTGATAACTTGGGACGCACTTTTATGTCATTAGGTTTTGTCACCTAAGTTTTTGAATAACTAAATTTTTAGTTATCGACATAGATGTGTTGGAGCGATCTTTAGTAGCGCATATAAGGCAGATTTTTGCCGAAGTTGTACTGTAATAATTCTGAATAAGTTGTTGTTTTTATTTGTAAAATAGATAGTAATCTATAATTACAGGTAAAATTGATAATCAATAAGAATTTTCTTTTGAGTTGTTTTATCAAAAGTTGGTTAAAAAACCATAGCTACCGTTGTCAGAAATGACTTGTTAAGGGAATCGTGGTTTTGCGAAAGAGTGATGTTGAGGCTATAGGGGACTGTAGTTGAGTGTGTTACTTCCTGCATGGTCATAGTGCTTGAAGGCTGTGGATTTAAAGCCACAGGAGAGTCAAAAAGGTTAAATGGGGATTGGTCTCCCCTGCTGTTCGAGTTGGTCGCTCGAACTAAACTAAACTTCTGAAGACATAGTTTTTCGAGGTTGTTATCCACCATAGGATAAATATTTTCTGATTTTATGAATAAAATTAGCGTTTTAAAGTTTGGTGTTGGTTGGTTGGCAATCGGCACTTCGACAAAATTTTACGGTGCATACGTTATAAGCATTTTTTAGACCCCCTCGGATATTCTTGCCAACAGAATATCGAAACGAGGTGGGTTGTCTAAATGCTCACCATTTGCGTTTTAAGGCACTTTAAACTAAAACCTATAGGTAGAATAGGAATGACCAATAAAACGCCAAATACAGCAAACCATGCGCTATAAATCCACATCTCTTGGTGTATCTTGCTCTCGATCTGTCATAAAATCTTCTAACCCTGTTGGGTCATCATGGTTTTTAAAGAACTCCTCCCAAGTTACTTCACAAAAGACACCATCTTCATTGGCTCTAAACCATCGTGGTTTGTTGAAGTTCTTCATCGAGAGAGAAACCAAATCTTCATCTTTTTTATCTTTGCTCATCTCAGATCCTCTTTAGCGAGTGTCTACGAGCGACACAACGAAAATTTGCGCCTAGACTCCCTGAAAAACTGCTTTTTAAAATATTTGCTTCAACAAATTGAAAGTAGATCACATGCTGATCTTTGCACCTAGACCGAGCGAAGCGAGCATAAAAAACTTATGAGCGAAGCGAATTCCGAGTTGCTTTTGCCTTTTCTTAAAGTAACAAGAATATTAACTAAAAATTGCCCCACGAATCGAGCGAAAGCGAGATTCAATAGAGTTTGAGCGTAGCGAAAACCAAGGGCAATTTTTCATTTATTTTTTCATTTACTAATTTTAAAAGCTTTATTAAAAGCTTTTAATAGCTTTTAAAAAGCTTTTAAAAAGCTTTACGGCCAGTCTCAATGTATTGCTATATCAGTGTTTCAGACACTAAAGTGGGGGCGAAATGTTAGGTTTTTGACTTTAAGTGGGGGCGAAATGTTAGGTTTTTGACTTTAAGTGGGGGCGAAATGTTAGGTTAGTGGGGGCGAAATGTTAGGTTAGTGGGGGCGAAATGTTAGGTTAGTGGGGGCGAAATGTTAGGTTAGTGGGGGCGAAATGTTAGGTGGTAATCAAGATATGCTTGACTTAATAAGTGGGGGTAAGTAGCATTGAAAATACCACCACATAATAGAAGAATAGTGATTTTAGATGGCTGTATCATTAAAGAAAATTAAAAATTTTGAGGAACATGACAAATCTCTTTTTCCTCTTTCAGCACCTGCCAAACGTTATCCAAAAGACTATGCTGTCTTTCAAAATATTTTCTGGCAATTGAAGCATGAGAAATCACCAAAAGACGATATTCTAAAATTGCTATTCTTTTTTAGCCCTAAAGTTCGGCTAGCATCAGATCCCAATGAAACAACAGAATTCACTGTAACAGCTAAAGAATATGCTGAATTGACGGGCTTAAAGCCAAGCAGTGCTTATGTAGCCTTAAACCGAGTAGTAGATGCTCTCTACGACCACAGTGTAGTTTTTTATCATCCTGGAAAAGATCGAGATATTCGAACAAGACTCATTAGTACATGCTCATACAAGGATGGATGTTTTTATATTTCTTTCACGCATTTTGCCCTATACATTATGTATGTTTTTAATAAACAAAATTCGTATACAAAATTTAAAGTTAAATCGGCTGTTGCCTTACATGGTCACGGTTTAAAACTTTACCCATTCTTGGTACAAAATGAATTTCGGTCTAATTTCGATGTATCCATCAAAGAATTAAAAAGTGCTTTAGGTCTGGCAGAAAATTCATACCCAGAATATAGAGATTTCAAAAGTACTATTCTTAAACCCCACATTGATGACATTAACTCTAAAACAGAACTTACTATTGAGTTTAAAGCAGTCAAGAAAGAAGGACGCAAAGCTAGTCATGTTAATTTTATAGTTAGAAAAAAGAAAACTATTGGAGCTAATCAACAAAGTGAAACTGGTAGTAACCAAGAGCAAAATAAAATAACTGCAAAAATGGTTTATTTAACGATAATTCAAAGTGAAGAATTGAGCTTGAGATTCAAAGAATCTGGTGAGACTACAGACGAATTAGTAGAAAGAATAAAAATTGATTTTAAAAATAACGAAGGTAATAGATGGATTGAAAAACTAGCAGAATTCAATATCGACTTTACTATTGAACAAAAAGTTTGAAAAATTGCTGCTATACCTAGAAAAGTACGATTTAATTCAAAATAAGATATATGTTCAGCTAAGATGTTCAGATGAACATGCTTAAACACGCGCTGAGGGATTACATTGAACAAAACAAAATTTAGCATAATGGACGCAAGTAAAGCTTTTAAAAAATCAAGAACAACAATCTATGAATCTATAAAAAGTGGTGAATTATCAAGAGATCATGATGGACTTATAGACTTATCGGAACTTATCAGAGTTTATGGCAATCCAGTCAGTGTTCAGTCCAGTACACGTACTGAACAAGTCCAGAAGGATGTACAGGTACACGTTCAGTCTGAAATTGAAAATGTATTAAAAGATCAAATTTCTTTACTCAAAAATCAGTTAGATTTAGCAAATCAAAGAGAAAAGTCTTTGATGCAACATATTGAAGATCTCACTCATAGAATTGAGTTTAAAGGCACGTTAGAACAGCCAAAACAAGAAAATACTAGTAAGCTAAATGAATCTACTAATCTAAATATAGCAACAGATCCTCGGCCAGAGATTGAGTCGAACTATGACGCATTGACTACTTTTGGGGAAGACAACAAGCGTATACCTATTCCTGAACACGTTGAACCGGAACCTAAAAAAAGGGGATTATTGGGCCGTTTAGCTCGGGCAGTTTTTACAGATGAGTAAGGTTTTATTGTTATTTTTAGCTAAACAAAAGTGTGGAACATTGTTCACTAAGTAAGCGTGGAACGTGAAAAATCAAGTAAAAAGCCCAAACACAGATGTTTGGGCTTTTTGATATACAATAAGACTATGATTTATAAGAAATAAAAATTTGCATTACGTATAAGGTGTATTATGTTAATTTTAGTAGAACTAATAAATCTATATATTTGAAAATGTCATTTTACTCAATTAAATACTCTTCAGATATTTCACACTGTTCAACAAAAAAATGATCATGTGAAACTAAAATTACAGCGCCCTGATATTGGCTAATAGCCTGCGATAGAAGCTCTCTAGACTCAATATCTAAATGATTTTCTGGTTCATCAAGCAATAATAAATCAATACCATCAGGATAGTGACTCATTGCTAATAATGCGACTTTCAATTTTTCACCACCACTCAGTTCTGATAGTTTTAATAAAGCTTTTTCACGACGAATACGTAACTGACCTAACAAATTTCTCCACTCAACTTCAGTAAGATTGGAGTTATAAAGTGCAAGGTTTTCGATTACGGATAAATCATTATTTAATAAACTAAAGTTTTGATCTAAATACAAACATGTTCCACTAAAGAAAATATCATCACGTTGATGGGTAGAAATCAATTTCAATAAGGTTGATTTACCAATTCCATTAGCACCTTTAAGATGGATTTTTTCGCCAGCTTTCAATGCAAAATTAATTTTATTTGTTGCTGTATGGGGTAGCTTTAAATCATGAATTCTTAAAATCTCTCCTTGCTTCGTACTCTGTAAGTGGAATTCAAACTTCTGAGCTTTGATTTTTTCTACAATGGTCTGCCTATTAATCAGACTATTTTTCAAATCATCAGTTTGTCGAGTTTGTTGGGCACGTAGCTTACCTAAGCTTTGTCCAGCATTTTCCTTTTTGAAATCTAGAAAAATCTTTGCTTGAGAATTAGAATCACGAAGTTCATTGCCTTTAGATTGACGTTTATTCGCTTTCATTAAGCTATCATGTTGCCGTTGTTTTAACTGCTTTAATTCTTTTTTCTCATTATTAATAGACTGAGTTAATGCATCCATGTGTAGCTGATGCTGTTGAATGTAATGCTCATAATTACCTTTGTAGTGTTGTAAGCCTAATTCAGTTAAAGCATAAATATGTTGGACTTGATTGAGTAATTGGCGATCATGACTAATCAGGCATACACCACTAGGGTGTGCCAAAATACTCTCAATTAACCATTGTCTAGATGTTGAGTCTAAATGGTTGCTTGGTTCATCTAAAAGTAGATAGTGATCCTTTTTTAAAAACAAACGACATAAAGCCAGCTTTGTTTTTTGTCCTTCACTCAGTTTTTCTGTTGGAAAGTTCAAATCCGTAGGTAAGTCAGCATTTTCAAGTATATTTTGCCATTTTTGTGGTAAATCCCAGGTATTTTCAACTAACTCATAATCATCAAAACTAGCTGTATTGTTCTCTATACGCCGAAAAGCATGATGTAAATGATCTACCTCTAATGCTTGTGCAATATTTTCAGCATTAAGGCGTTCTAATTGTGCCAAATAATCATGTTGGATATTCCATGAAACTTGACCACTATAATGAATATCTAAAGCTTGGCTTTGATCTAATATTCTGAACAATAGGGATTTACCTAAACCATTACGTCCAATTAATGCAGAAACCTGTCCTGATAAAAGCGTAATGTTTAGCTGATCAAACATTTTCTGTGTAGAAAATTCTAAATTTAAGTTTGAAGCAATACATGCATGTTGCATAAAAAATTCCTCATGTAGAGGATATGCAAAATAGTGAAGATTAACTTATAAAAAACAATATATTATTTAGGATATAAAGTAGAGACCAAGAATATATAGCCACAAGTAGAATCTATTTTGCACATCAAAAGTTTAAAAATAATGATGAGAAAATGACTTACTTCATTGGCGTTACTCTTGGGAGGATGATTTGAATAAGGTTATTTTATAATGATAAGACAATCTGTCAAGCTTGTACTAAAGCTTCTAAAAGTTATTTAACATAATGGCTGTTATGCGAAGTCGACTTGTAATGCAATTTGCATTACAATATTCCTAGTACATTAAATACTTGGGAAATATGATGGCTACTGTTAACTTCAGGATCGATGAAGCCCTTAAAGAAAAATCTTATTCAATCCTTAAAGAGCAAGGTATTGCACCTACTGATTTCTTCACTAGTATTCTTGAGTATGTTGCTACGACTGGGAAACTGCCTGTCAAAAAAGCTTTGCTTTCGGAAGAAGATGAAGAATTATTAGCTCTTGTCCGTAAGCGCATTAATGATCCTAAAGAGATGTTTGAGGAAGTCACATTAGATGACTTATAAGCTTTTACGTCACAAGGACTTTACAGCAGAATGGGAAAAACTCCCTGTTGCTATACGAGATCAATTTAAAAAGAAACTAGCCAAAGTCATAGAGCAGCCACATATTCCAAAGAATATGCTTAGAGGCGATCTTGCAGGTTGCTATAAAATCAAATTATTAAAAGCTGGTGTCCGACTTGTCTATCAAGTTAAAGATGATCAGGTAGTTATCCTGCTCATTACCGTCGGAAAACGAGCTGATAGCATAGTTTATGACGAAGCGAAAAAGCGAATTAAAGACTAAAAATGGGAGCTTATAGCTCCCATTTTTAGCTTCGTATAAGGTGTATTATGTTAATTTTAGGAAAGGCTCTAGACTAGCAGAATGATTATCTTAGTCTAGAGCCATATAATTAACATTATTGAAGTATTTTACATGGCAATTTTTCGACATTCTTCTGCACACTGACGGCAAGCCTCAGCACATTTTTTACAATAATCATGTGAATGTTTTTCACACTCTTCCGCACAATATTCACAGATCTTAGCACAAAGCTCACAAATCTCTTTGAGGAAAGGTGAGTTATGTTGTTGCATACGCACACATAACTGACAAATATCTGCACATTCTAGACAACGTTGAATACATTCACGCATCATCTCTAAATCTTTTTCTTTTAAACAAGAAGTTGCACATTCAGTACAAATAAGTGAACAGTTTGTACATGCAGAAATACACTTTGAAAATTCCGTATTAATCATTTTTTACTCTCAACTTATATAATCAAAGAAATAATTAAAACATAATTTTTTTCTACTAATTATTTTAAATTATTAGTAAATGTAATACATAATGTTAATTTATATGAATAATGTTAATTTTAACTAAATCTTATTTATATTCCAAATTATTAAAAAACAGTTTTTAATTAGGATAGATGATCAAGTATCAAAAGCAGCTATTCTTAAAATAACTGCAATAATTTTATCACTTTAAAAATAGATTTTCCCTCTATTTAACATAATGGCTGTTATACGAAATTTAAAAAAATATCGTCAAAATAGGAGCTTAAGACTCCCATTTTCGATTTCTTATAAGGTGTATTATGTTAATTTTAGAGAAACTTAAGAATTCTTTTTATATTCAGTAATACTATATTTTTTTGCACTTGTTAAATAATTCAAATTTAGCCCTTTAGAATTTTGTTCTTTATTACCAAAACTTCCAGA